>CAYUAG010000047.1:0-22212 GCA_964442615.1 uncultured bacterium | reverse complement strand
ATTCTTAACTCTGCATTGCAAAATTCGATTTTGTTGTTTCTTTTATCAAAGAACGCCTCGCGATGACAATCAGTACCATTTCTGAGAGTAGACCTGATTCTAATGCCCGACGAAGCAGTCCCCTATAGCATCCGTTGAACCAGATAAATCGACTCAACCACAAGGGGGATTGCTTCGGCAAAAAATACCTTGCAACGACTTTTGATTCCGTTTTCCTTTCTCACCTCCCCATTTTCCGTTTCTTTAAACACTCCATTTTTAAATAACAATAAAATCACCTAACCTAGCATAATAGTTAAATAGTTGCAAGAACCAATCCAACACTCCTAGATGCTTTAGATTTCGATGCAAAAACAAAACAATCTTTGAATTTTGATGATTTATCATTATAATAAAAAAACCTGTATATGAAAATAATTCCTATATACAGGTTTGTTTCGATAAATATCTCTTCGGTTTTTTATACCCAAATAGTAGTATGGTAAAAATATGAAAACTATTAAATATCTTTTTAGTAATTTCAAATTACTCCAACTTCAAATACCAGTATAAAATATAATAGGTAATTAGTAGTCACCAGGGGAGTAATATTTTACTGTTTAAAAAAGGCTGTATAAAATTTATGCTATATCTCTGTAATCTATATCAAAATGTTTAATTCCTTCTTCCTGAGTTTCAAAAAAGAATTTTTGTTCCCAGAATGCTGGTGATAAATCATCAAGCCATACAGCGTCCTCATTTAATTGAGCAAAGAACAAACGATCAACCCAATCAGGATTTCTCCCTTGAATAAATCGCATACCAATTACTCTATCCCCTAAAACATCGACTTCACCTAAAATTTGGATCTTGCCATATTTTGTAGACATACATGGCCCTCTAACCGTTCGACATATACCACTCACTCTTTTATATGCTTCTCTAAAAATTCTCCATGCTTCAACAAGTGGTATACTAAAATAATGTTGAGCACCTGTATTTCTAGCTATAAACATATAGTATGGAATTAATCCCAGATTTACTTGTTCTTCCCACATTTTAGACCAAATTAGGGAACTATCATTGATATTACGCATAATTGGAGATTGAGTACGAATATTAACCCCTGTACTCCTAATCTTCTCTATTGCTTCTACCACAGCATCAGTTCTTAATTCATTAGGATGACTAAAATGTGCCATTAATGTCAGATGTTTACCTCTTCTTTTTACATATTTAAATAAATCAAAAATTTCATCTGAATCACTATCAGATAAGAATCTATATGGCCAATATGCTAATACTTTTGAACCGATACGAATATTCTTAACAGATGAAACCTTATCCAGAATAGGTTTAATATAGGTAGCAAGTTTACTTGCCTTCATTATCATAGGATCACCACCAGTAAATAAAACATCTGTTACTTCATTATGTTGCTTTAAATATTCAACTAATAATTCAGATTCTTTCATGGCAAATTTAATATCACTCATACCTGTAAATTGAGGCCATCGAAAACAAAAGGTACAATAAGCATGACATGTTTGTCCTGAACTAGGAAAAAACAGTAATGTCTCACGATATTTATGCTGCATTCCCATTAATCTCTTTCCTCTTAACATCGGAACATTTTTTAGTTGATCAGCTGGTTGTGGATTTAACTGATAACGTATTTCATTTACTGTATTTTTAATAATTTCTTTGCTAGCACCATCTTTTAATAAATTTGCTATTCTATAAAAATGATGAGGATTTAGCATCTCTTTTTGAGGAAAAGTTAAATGAAAGATTGGATCGTTTGGTATGTTATCCCAATTTATTAATTTTTCAATAATATAATTATTAACTTTAAATGGTAAAATATGTCCAACAACTTTTATATTAAACTGTTCTTCTTCTGAAAGATTATTAATTTGAGGAATTGTATTAAAATTATGTAGTCCATATGATTTATATATCCTTGTTTTTATGTTTTTAATAATTTTAAAATAATTTATTTTCATTTAAACCTCCCTTCTTTAATACGATAAACATCCTAAATTAACAAAATATAATTATGCATAACAAAAAAACTATCCTACATTGAATAATTAAAACTATTGTAGTAAAAACTACAATAGAAACTATTAGTTTTAAAGAGATAAATTACTACTTCTTTATTTACTTCCTTAAAATCAAACCACTTTTGGTGGTTTTTAATCCTTTACAGATAGGCCTTAAATTTTTTAACCATATTAAATGGTATTTAAGAGGCAAAGAAACTATATAGGATATAATTGTTTCTATTGCTTTAAAATATAACAAAAAAAGGTATAAAAAGCAAATTTTTTTATTATTAAAAATATTTTGAAAATGATTTACTAAAATAATGGAGAAAAACGGTTGCAAATAAATATTAAATTTATTACCTTTTATTGTTTAATTTATACTATCTTATATAAAGCAATAAATAATGAAAAAACAAATAATTCGCCAACCACTTTTTAATAAACCTCAAGTAGAACGAACTTTGGAAATAGCTACTATTCCTGAACTCTGCAAGGGAACATCCTGCAAAATATGTATTACTTTTTGTAAAAACGAAGTCTTAGAATTAAGCACTAATGAGTTTAACAGTAGAGGTAACTATTTTGTCAAGGTTGTAGCAGATGAAAAATGTGATGAATGTTTAAACTGTTATCGTCACTGTCCAGAATTTGCTATCTTTTTGAAACCAAAAAAGAAAACACAAAAAAAAAGAAAAATTACTAAAAAAGAATATGAATAAAAATAAATCAGTATTAACCGGAATCCACTATGCAATGGGTAATGAAGCTATTGCAGAAGGTGCTATAGCTGCAGGCTGTCGCTTTTTTGCCGGTTATCCCATTACACCAAGTTCAGAAATTGCAGAGAATATGTCCAAGCGTCTTCCCCAGATTGGTGGAAATTTTATACAAATGGAAGATGAAATCGCCTCTTCAGTCGCCTGTATAGGAGCTTCCTATGCCGGTAAAAAAGCAATGACCGCAACCTCAGGCCCCGGTTTTTCCTTAATGTTGGAATCTATTGGATTAGCAGTAATGACCGAGGCTCCAATGGTGGTGGTTAATGCCATGCGCGCCTCACCAAGCACAGGACAACCAACCAAGACCGGACAGGGGGATGTTATGCAACCAAAGTGGGGATCTCATGGTGACTATGAAATCATTGCATTGGCTCCATGTTCTGTTCAGGAATCTTTCGATATGATGATTGATGCATTTAACCTTTCTGAGCGGTGGCGTGTCCCGGTAATAGTTCTAGCCGATGAAACTATTGTACACCTTAAAGAAAAACTTGTCATTCCTCCTGCTCATCAAATTAAATTGATAAACAGAAAAGTCCCTAAAGTACCACCTGATAAATATAAGCCCTTTAAAAGTGGGAAGGATTTGGTTCCCCCTATGGCGATCTTTGGATCTCCTTATCGATTCTATGCCTCAGGCCTAACACATGACGAGAGAGGTTATCCTGATATGAGTCCTGAGGCACAGTATAAACTGGTAAAGAGGCTCAATGATAAAATCCGTGTTCATCGAAATCAAATTGTTCAGGTGGATGAATTTAAGTTAGAAGGTGCTGAGATTGGAGTCGTTTCCTATGGAATCAGTGCTCGGGGAGTAAAAGGTGCTGTAAGAGAAGGAAGAAAAAAGGGTCAAAAAATTGGTATGCTCCGTTTGAAGACAATATGGCCTTTCCCTGAGGAAGAAATTAAAAAGCTAGCAAAAAGGGTTAAACGTATTGTGGTTGTGGAATTAAATTATGGTCAGATTGTTCATGAAGTAGAGCGTTTTAACGGACTGACACCTGTCAAGCTTATTGCTAAACCATCATCGGAACCCATGCATCCCCTGGAAATTTTGGAGACTGTTTCAAATTGAAAAAAGGTGAGTTAAAGGAGTTCGGACACCCACTTGCCGATTGGATTCGGGGTGATCGTCTACCATTTGTGTTTTGTTCAGGTTGCACTATTGGTTCCAGCATGACCTGTCTGGCCCGGGCCTTTGATAGAGCTGTGAAAAAAAAGAATAATCTGGTTGTTGTTTCTGGTATCGGATGTACCGGAAGAGCGAGCGGGTATTTCAATACCGGTGCCTTTCATACCACCCATGGAAGGACAATTCCTCTTGCAACTGGAGCCAAATTTGCCAATCCAGATCTCGATGTTGTGATTTTCTCAGGAGATGGTGATATCGTAGCCATCGGTGGTAATCATTTTATACATGCTGCCCGACGAAATATTGGAATTACAGTTATTTGTGTCAATAATTTTATTTATGGCATGACAGGCGGACAGATGGCACCTACTACACCACATGGAGAGTATCGGACTCAATCAACACCTTATGGAAATGTGGAACGGACATTTAATCTGGTTGAACTGGCAGCTTCAGCAGGTGCCACTTATGTAGCCCGCTGGACTGCTCTCCATCAGATGAGAATGGAAGATTCGTTTGTAAAAGCAATAAAGCATACCCGAGAAAACGGTATGGCCTTTATTGAAATTGTTTCTGCCTGTCCCACCTATTTCGGTAAATACAACCAGCTGGGAGATTCCAGAGACATGCTCAAGATCTTTGAGGATATTTCAGAAGTTGTAGAACCGATGAGTATACATCCTCACCAGGCTACATCGGATATGAAGAAGATCATATGCGGTGAATTTGTAGAACTCAAGAGACCAGAATTTACCCATCAATACAAAAAGATAATAAAAGCATCGCAAAAAAAATCATGACAGCTGTTTATCAAAAAGGGAGATTAGAAATTCGTTTTGCTGGAGCCGGTGGACAGGGACTCCAAGCTGCAGCAACCATTATCGGCAAGTCTCTTATCCGAAGCTCTGATAAACACGTTTGCCAATCTCAAAATTATGGCCCGGAATCAAGAGGTGGACTGTCATATGCTGATCTTATCATATCTGATGAGGAAATTGATTTTCCTAAAATAAAAACTCCTCAAATTCTCATCTGCATGTCCAACGAGTCATTTCTGAGATTCCGGTCTGAAATTGGTAACGGTACTATAACTGATCTCATCATTGATCCAGAAATGGTAGCTCTAAAAATTCCTCTAGAAGAAAAAAATAAAGTTAACATATACTCAATTTCTGCAACCTTGATCTCAGAGGAAATAGTGGGGAATCGAATTGGTTCCAATGTAGTATTAGTTGGTGCCTTGAATGCAATTATTGAAATATGTAATCCAATGGAGATTGAAAAAACTATTGCTCAAGAATGGCCGGATATAGCAGAGAAGAATATAGCAGCTTTTAGGCAGGGAATACAATTAGGTAAAGAAAGTAAAAACAGATGAACAAATTTGATTCAAATCTTAGAATTGGGGTTTTTATCTGTGGTTGCGGAAGAAATATAGCAGCAACAGTTGATATTGAAAAGGTTGCCGAAAAGGCTTCAGAAATTAAAGATGTAGTTTTTGTTGATACAAACAAATACAGCTGTAGTGATACTGGACAGGTTTCTATACGAACTGCTATTAGTAAAAATAAATTAAATAGAGTGGTTGTAGCTTCCTGTTCTCCCAAGCTCCACCTGGAAACGTTCAAAAAAACAACTGCCTCAGCAGGTGTAAATCCTTATTTGTACGAAATGGCAAACATTAGAGAACACTGTTCCTGGGTGCATATGCATGAACCTGAAAAGGCGACTGAAAAAGCATTTGAACTGGTGGAAATGGCAGTTGCCAAAGTTCGGTTACTGGAACCCCAGACTGAGCCCAAAGTACACATCATACCCAAAACACTGGTTATTGGAGGTGGAGTTGCTGGAATTCAAGCCTCACTGGATCTTGCGGATTCTGGGTATCATGTTTATTTAGTTGAAAAATCTCCCTCAATCGGTGGGATCATGGCAACTCTGGATAAGACTTTTCCTACCATGGATTGTTCTATATGTATTCTGGGACCAAAAATGTCTGATGTAAAAAATCATCCTAATATCACTCTGATGGCTTTTTCTGAAGTTAAAGAGATTACAGGATACATTGGAAATTTTAAGGCAAAAATTCTCCGCAAAGCACGTTTTGTAACCGACGCATGTACTGCCTGTGATGAATGTACAGGTGTCTGTCCAATTGCAGTTCCAAGCGAAATAGATGGTAATCTTTCCTGGAGAAAAGCTATTTACATGCCCTTCCCACAGGCAGTCCCTTCCCAATTCCTTATTGATATAGAACACTGTCACGGAGTCAATCCTATTCAATGTGGAAAGTGCAGAAAGGTTTGCCAGGAAAAAGGTGCTGACTGTATCAATTACGATGATCGTGACCGCATTGAGGAAATAGATATCGGTACAATCATAGTGTCAACTGGATTTAAACCTTTTGACGCATCCAAAATTTCTGAATACGGGTGGGGAAGGTATCCCAACGTGCTGAATACTCTGGAATTTGAACGGCTCTTCAATGCTTCGGGTCCTACCCAAGGACACTTGATTCGACCAAGTGATATGAAGCAGCCCAAGAATATCGCTTTTATTCAATGTGTTGGTTCCAGGGATAAACGGTTCAA
Source organism: uncultured bacterium (assembly GCA_964442615.1). Lineage (GTDB taxonomy): Bacteria > Zhuqueibacterota > QNDG01 > QNDG01 > CAYUAG01 > CAYUAG01. Next base: position 15,680 of record CAYUAG010000047.1, on the reverse strand, counting down.
TGAGTACTGTTCACACTTCTGCTGTATGGAGACTATCAAATCAAGCCTTCTTATAAAGGAACACTGGCCTGATACAGCCATTACAGTATTCTATATCGACATTCGGGCATTTGGTAAAGGCTTTGAGGAACTCTATTACCGATCCAGGGAAGAAGGAGTTCGGTTTATTCGAGGCCGACCTTCTGAAACTCAGGAAGATCCCAAAACCCGCAATATAAAAATCTTTGTCGAGGATAGAAATGAAAATCGGTTCATTTCTCCAGAATTTGACCTGGTTGTTCTCTCTATCGGAGCCGATCCTCCTGATCCCAATATTGTTCCTATTCCGCTTCCAAGAGGAGCTGATGGATTTTTACTTGAAGCACATCCAAAACTAAAACCAGTAGATACAACCTCACGAGGAATTTTTATCGCTGGTGGAGTAGAATTCCCCAAAGATATAAAAGAAAGTGTTACTCAAGCAAGTGCAGCTGCAGTTCGGGCCGGTCAGCTCATGGCCCAGGGGGAAGTTAAAATCGAACCCATCTTTGCTGAAGTTGACAGTGACCTATGCAGTGCCTGCGGGACCTGTATTACCAGATGTCCCTATGGAGCTATAACTGTTGAGGAAAAAAAAGTGACTCCTGCTGTGGTAAACAGAGCTCTGTGTGAGGGATGCGGAACCTGTGCTGCTGACTGTCCTGAAAACTGTATCCGCATGCGACACTTTACTGATGATCAGATATTAGAACAGGTACGTTCGGCATTAAAGAAAAATCCTGAGCATAAAGTACTCTGTTTTGCATGTAATTTTTGCAGTTATGGTGGTGCAGATCTGGCAGGAGTATCCAGGATGCAGTACCCGACCAACGGCAGAGTTATCCGCACCATGTGTGCAGGGCGGGTAGATCCGGATTTTGTGTATGAAGCATTTACATTGGGTGCTGGTGCTGTTTCTCTTACTGGATGTCACCCCCAGGATTGTCACTTCATTTCAGGAAACAGTTTTGCTGCTAAACGAGAAAAGAGAATTCGCCGATGGCTCCATAAAAATGGTATCGATCAGAAACGTTTCAATATAGAATGGATATCAGCAGGAGAGGGAAAGAAATTTCAGAATATGATGAAACGAATGTCAGAAATTGCAGAAGTCTATGCCCAATCAAAAATTAAAAAGGACAGATTGATTGTCTGATTCATCAAAACTTAAGAAAATGACAAAGAATACAGACTCTGATCCTAACAGTACTCTTGATGAAGAACTCGAAACCTTGACCCATATTGTAGCTCCGTGTTTTGAGTGTGCAACTTGTGCAAGTAGTTGTCCAGTTTTTCAGTCCGATCACCAACGAAATCCCCGACGAATTATTTATAACATTGCTAACGGAAATACAAAAGGAGTATTAGATGAAGTAGATTTCTGGTGGTGCGGAGGTTGCTATTCTTGTGAAGCCCATTGTCCACAAAACGTTCCTCTCACCAGGATATTTTTCAAACTCAAGAATCTTGCATTTCATTCAGGCAAATTTATTCCCAAGTCAATTATTCGTACTGGCAAGACATTACAGACCGGCTTTCTTTTTACTATAAATGAAAAAATATTAAAAAAAAGAAAACAACTCCATCTTCCCCTTATAAATAAACCTTCTGTTAAAGAAATCTCTTCTCTTCTCAAGACAATAGGATTTTATAAATATTTAGATAAAACTGAACAGTCCAGCCATGAATAAAGAACAAAAAAAGTATGCAATTTTCTGGGGATGCTTAATACAGCTGAGACTCCCCTGGATCGAGGTTGCCACCCGAAAGGTTCTGCCTCGGTTAGGGATAAAAATCATAGATCTTCCCTTTTCCTGTTGCCCTGATCCTGTTGCTACCAGGGCTTTAGATCACACTGCCTGGCTTAGTCTTGCAGCCCGAAACCTCTGCCTGGCAGAGGAAAAAAAATTAGACATTCTTTCCATGTGCTCCGGCTGTTTTGAAACCCTGAAAGTCGCCCAGGAAAAATTAAAAGATAAAACGATATGTAAACAAATAAACATTCTCTTAAAGCCCCTGGGGCGGGAATATAAAGGAAATATTCATGTGCTTCATTTTCAGCAGTGGCTGTACAATAAAATTGGATTAGACGATTTAAAAAAATTGGTAATCCATCCCATTTCTCTGAAAGCAGCGGTTCATGTCGGATGTCACTTTACCAGACCTGCAAAAATTCTAAAAACTGACGATCCTCTGTATCCCGAACAATTAGATGAACTGTGTGAGATTCTGGGAATAGAAACCGTTGATTATCCTGATAAAAATCTTTGTTGTGGAACAGGAGTGGGTCTTGTAGACAGAAAGATAACCCAGAGCTTAATCAAAAGAAAAATTACCGGAGCTCGTCTTGCAGATGCAGATGCACTCATTGCTCACTGCCCCTCATGTATTCAAACCCTTGAAATGGGACAGCATAGTGCCATAAGAAACAAGAAAACCATACTGCCGGTTTTTCACTATTTGGAACTTTTGGGACGTGCCATGGGATTAAAACGGGAGGAATTTGCTTTTGATGAACATAGGATTGATTGTAGTATAATGAATTCACTCTAAAAAGACATCTCCCACAAAACACATAAAATTTTTAATGGTTAAACAACATATAAGATATGAAATATAAGGAATATAAAATGTTCTCCAAACGCCAAAAAATTGGTTTATTACTCGGTTTTCCCCTCTTTTTATCGATTCTTCTGCTCCCCATACCTGAGGGAATGACTACAGAAGCTCATAAGACACTCGCGATTACTATCCTTATGGCTTTCTGGTGGATAACTGAAGCACTGCCCATTGCTGCAACTGCTCTTCTGCCTTTAATACTATTCCCCCTGCTCAAAGTGGATACAGCCCAGTCTATAGCAAGTCAGTATGGAGATCGTAATATATTTCTTTTTATGGGAGGTTTTTTTTTAGCATCAGCAATCGAAAAATGGGGACTCCACAAGAGAATAGCTCTAAGAACTATTACAATTTTGGGAACAAGTCCAGGGAAAATCATATTCGGAATGATGGCTGCAACAGCCTTTCTTTCTATGTGGATTTCTAATACTGCTACCACTTTGATGATGCTGCCTATAGCAATTGCAGTAGCCAAACATGCTGAATCATTAAAAAATGACTTGGATAAGAATAATATGGCTATTTCCTCCTTTGGTACTGCTTTATTATTTGGAATTGGGTATGCAGCCAATATTGGAGGAATTGGTACGCTTATTGGTACTCCGCCGAATATCATCTTTGCCTCCCAAGCCCAAAAACTTTTTCCTAATGCACCAGAAATCAGCTTTCTTCAATGGTTTGTGGTGGGATTTCCTCTTGTGATAATTTTCCTTCCTCTTACTTGGTTTTATCTTACAAGGATTGCTCATCCAGTAAAATTTAAATCCCTTCCTGGTGGAAAAGCCATTATTCGAAAAAAACTAAAAGAATTGGGATTAATGAATCGGGGTGAAATATACGTACTTATTGTTTTTATTTTTACTGCCCTTGGCTGGATATTTCGTAAAAACATCACCATAGGTTTACTGACAATTCCTGGTTGGTCAAATCTTTTAAGTATTCAAGAAATAGTTCATGATAGTACAGTAGCAATTGCTGCAGCTATTCTGCTATTTATAATTCCGGTTAATTTCAGAAAAGGAGAATTTCTTTTAGACTGGAAAAGTGCAGTAAAAATACCCTGGGGAATCCTTCTTCTATTCGGTGGCGGGTTGGCTCTTGCCCACGAGTTTCAAGTAACCGGACTGGCTCATTGGATTGGAGCAAATATGAAAATTTTAGAAGCTGTACCAATTATTATTGCTGTTGTTGTAGTTGTATTTACCATTGATTTTTTAACTGAAATCACCTCCAATACAGCTACAGCCAGTATATTTCTCCCCATTTTAGCAGCAACCTCTATTGGTTTGGAAGTTCACCCCTATCTGTTAATGATCGCTGGTACTATCGCTGCTTCACTCGCTTTTATGCTGCCAGTAGCTACTCCTCCCAACGCAGTGATATTCAGTTCAGGATATCTCAAACTTCCTCAGATGGCTAAAACCGGTTTTGGGATGAACATATTAGGAATGATTATCACCACTATTATCGTGTATTTGTTGGCCGTTCCTGTGTTTCGGATTACTCTGACAAAACTACCAGAGTGGGTGAAGTAATATGATTATAAAAAATAAATAATAGATAATTTTTAATCTCCGACCTTGTCACTTGAAACGACTATCCTCTAAATTTCTAAAATATAATATTTTTAATTACAAGGTCTCTTTTGGAATTAAATATACGTGATATTTCTTTTTTAACCGTGAAATTAAAAACTGACTAACTTTAAAAATCTGATTTATTAGAAAAATGGTCGTTGCCTTATAAAGAATATACCTAAAAAAAATAGTATATAAACACAACTACCAAATACAACATCTAAAATAATATACCGAAATAAATTTGAACTACTTTGTTTTTGGCTCCTTCAATAAGAGGTATGTCACTTTTAATTATTTCATTTAAACCAAAAGAATAACGTCCTTCAGCATAAGCACTTTTACCTATAAGTGAAAATTCTACTCCTCCTCCTATGACAATACCTGTATCACCAGATTCAATATCTTTCTTTATATCTTCTCCGGCTGCTTTTGCTGTTAAAAGAAAACTGAATTCAGGTCCAGCCAATATGTAGGGATGTATACCAACCGGGAAAAAACTCTTTTTCAGTACAACAGGAACTGAGAAATAATTCAATTTGGTATCTTCACCAGCAACTGTTACACCTTTGGGTGAATACAACAGATCAGCTTGAACTGCAAGTAGATTTAGAATTTTCAATTCAAGGCTAAAGCCAAATGTTAATGCCTTTAAAGATTCGGTATCATCTACATCAATATTAGTTAAATTAGCCCAGTTAGAACCAACCTTGATACCTTTTCTTAAACCAATTTGTGCTTCTGCAATACTCACAGACATAACAAAAATCAAAACCAACATCCAAACAATTAATCCATACTTTTTCATTCTTACCTCCATTAATATTTAATAATGAAAATTATAATTCAATTTACTACTGATAAAACCGCTCTTCATTAGCATTAGTAAGATATATTCCCCTTTCACCCTCAAGTGGACATGTAGAAACACAAATACCACATCCAATACATAAAGTCTCATCAACATAAGGAAGCTTTACTTCACTCTTTTCACCATTAATTCTGATTACCTCTCTGGTAATAAATTTTATAGCCTTATCTGGTAAGGGACAGTGCTCTTCACAAACCATACAGTTTTCACCATAATACCAGGGAATACAACGGGTTTTGTTGAAATGGGCTGTTCCAATTTTATATCCTTGACGCTTTTCCAATGCTAACTCATGAATTGCACCAGTAGGACACACTTTCCCGCATAAATTACAGTTATATTCACAATAACCTGTTTCAGGTTTTAATATGGGAGACCATAATCCTTCTAAACCAGCTTCAATAACTGCCGGTTGTAGACCTGCACCAGAAGTTGAACATATTCTAATACACTCCCCACATCTAATACAGCAATCCAAAAATTCCCCTTCTGGTAAAGAACCCGGAGGTCTTATAACTTTACCTTTAGAAACAGGATTTTTAAACGCTATTTTAAAAAATCCAATGGTAAAAATACTTAAACCAGCAGTTTTTAAAAATGTACGTTTATTAAAATCAATATTTTTTATCTTCTTACTTGAGGTATTACAACTCTTATAAAAACCAAATGAAATTGCATTAACCGGACAAACATCCACACAATCCATACAATTAATACATTCAGCTTTATTAGTACTAATATAATCCTCTTTTATCGCATTCATCCTGCAAATCTTTTCACATAAACCGCAGGACGTGCAATCATCTGAAACTTTTCTTTTATACAGCCGCTTCAATGAAAATAATGCTAGCATTCCTCCCAAAGGACAAAGATTTTTACACCAGAATCTTCTGTCTAATAAACCTGCTAATATTATAAAAAGAAAAATAATACTAATAAATATAAAACCACTGAACATCAATTCATTTAAGGGAAGTAGGGTTCCTTTAAGTATATCGTACAGGTTAAACCAGAAATCTTCCAAGAATCCCAAGTCTAAAAAAAAACCTATAAAACCTTCCAGAAAAAGAACAAATACAGGATAAAGAAAAACCACTACACTTCTGGTCACCAAGGGTATAGGATCAAGATAACCGGTTAGCTGAATTGATACTAGGGCAGAAATCAATAGTATTAAAAGTAAGGAAAATTTTATCCAGGGAAGATAAATTCTCTTTTTACTTTTTTTATCTGAAGATACTGTAAATGTATCAAAAACATCTATTAACACTCCCAGCGGACAAATCCATCCGCAAAAAAATCTTCCTAAAACTACGGTTAAAATAAGGACAATAAGAGCAGGAACAGATATTATTAAAATATTACGCGCCGCAATAGCTGTTGAAATAGATAAAAGTGGATCCAATTTTAAAAAAAAGTCAACTGGAATATTGGAAGTTAAAGGATAAGAGGTAAGAAAAAATAGTAATAAAAATAGTAAAAAAAACAGAACCTGAGAAATAATTCTTAATTTTTTCATTTATTGTACATCAATTTTTTTAATGTTTAATTTATTTAAATCCTTTATTCCAAGTCCACGTTCACCGGCGACCGTGATAAATCCAATTGTATTGATATCCAATCCAAAAAGAGAAGCTCCATAACTATCAACTGCTACAGGATCAGTACCACAAACAATAGTTTTAGTTAATTTAACATCTTTAAGACTCCCCCCACTGGGACCGTTTCTCAACAGTATTCGATAAGAATCTAAAATTATCAAATCAGCTTTGATTAATGTATTTATATCTGTAAGTTTTATATCAAAATTTCTATGAATTTGCCCTCTATTTCCTCCTAAAAATCCCATAAAATTTTTCATTGCTAGGGATACACTGGAGAGACTATGATGTTTTGCAACTGGAATATTTATTATTTTATCAGCCTCTAAAACATCTTCATATATTTCCCATGATTTAACCAATTCACCTTCAGGAATTGATACTTTTTTAAATTTTCTGGAATAAACATGCTTTACATCCGCTCCTGCATCCGAGGCAGCCTTTTCAATTCCACTTCTTTTATAACAACGTCTTGCTTCGTTAAGAGTATTATCAAAAATCTTCACTTCTTTTGCACCTGCTTCTAAACACATCTTTACAACTTCTGCTACAACCTGAGGATTTGTGGTTGCAGCTTGCTCTGGCACTCTATCCCAAGAAATATTAGGCTTTACTACAACAATATCACCATTACTTACAAAATTACTCATTCCGCCTAACTCTTCAACTGCTTTTCTGACTAAAATTTCTGGTTCCGCATTATTAACCACTATCAAATCATATCCAGCTGATTTTGAAAAAAAATTAGATGTATCCTTCATTAAAAAAAAAGCTGCACTCATTGCAGCTGAATTCTTTAAAAAATCTCTTCTTTTCATGTTTCTCCCTAATTCAAATGTGATTTTTTCTGTTTTAACTCTTCAGGGTGAATTTCTGATTCTTTCTTTTTCTGTTTTTCTTCTACTTCACTAAATTCAAGTTTTTTACCTTTCTTCTTTACCTGAATTTTACTTCCCTCAAAAAATCGACCTTTTAATATATCTTCTGCTATAGGATCTACAACATACTTTCTTAAAACTCGCTTAATTTGCCTTGCCCCATATACTGGGTCAAATCCTTTATCTACAAGAAATTTTCTTGCACTTTCAGTAAGTTTAATTGTAATATCTCTTTCTTCACTAATTTTAAGAAGTTCATTCATAGATATATCAATTATTTTAGTAATATCCTGTTTAGTTAAGGGGCGGAAGACCATAATCTCATCAATTCTATTCAGAAATTCTGGAGTAAATAATTTTTTTGTCTCCTCCATCATAGAGGCTTTCATAGTCTTATAATCAACCTGACCTTCTGTCTTCCCAAATCCAAAACCCTTATCTTGTACTGATCGTGAACCAAGATTAGAGGTGAGTATTAAAACTGTATTTCTAAAATTAACTTTTCTTCCTGATCCGTCAGTCAAATGACCTTCATCTAAAATCTGTAGTAATACATTAAAAATATCAGGATGTGCTTTTTCAATCTCATCAAAAAGTATTACAGAATAAGGATGTTTTCTAACCTTCTCAGTTAGCTGCCCTCCTTCTTCATATCCAACATACCCTGGAGGAGCTCCTGTCATTCTTGAAACAGCAAATTTTTCCATAAATTCAGACATATCAACTCTAATGAGAGCATTTTCATCTTGAAAAAGATATTCTGCAAGTACCTGGGCAAGATAGGTTTTACCCACCCCTGTAGGGCCTAAAAATATAAATGATCCAATCGGACTCCGTGGATCTTTCAAACCCGCACGTGTCCTACGTATAGCTTTTGCAATGGATTCAACAACTTGATCCTGGCCAATTACAGATTCTTTTATTATATTAGCCATTTTTAATAATTTCTCTGACTCTGACTGTACAACTTTTGAAACTGGTACACCTGACATCATTGATACAACTTGGGCAGTATCCTCTTCTGTAACATATGCAAGAACTTCTTCCTCATCTTTTTCCCAACGTTCTTTTGCTTCGTGTAAATCGTGCAATAACTTTTTCTCTCTATCACGTAAAACAGCGGCTTTCTCAAACTCCTGATTCTTGATCACATTATCCTTCTCATGGCAAATAACTTTTAAACGTTCCTCAAGCATAATAATTTCTCTTGGAACAGTAATATTAGCAAGATGCACTTTTGAACCAGCTTCATCCATTACATCAATAGCTTTATCCGGAAGGAATTTATCAATTATATATCTATCAGAAAGTTTGACAGCAGCTTCAATTGCTTTATCTGAATATCGTATTCTATGGTATTTTTCATACCGCTCTTGTAATCCTTTTAAAATTTTAAGAGTCTGATTAACTGTAGGTGGATCTACTAACACTTTCTGAAATCTTCTTTCTAAAGCACCATCTTTTTCAATATATTGTCTATATTCATCAAGAGTAGTAGCCCCAATACATTGAATTTCACCTCTTGCTAAAGCAGGTTTAAACATATTTGACGCATCTAGTGAACCAGAAGCACCACCTGCACCGACAATTGTATGTAGTTCATCAATAAAAAGAATAATATTTTTTTGTTTTATCAATTCACCCATTATTGCTTTCATTCGTTCTTCGAATTGACCACGATATTTGGTTCCTGCCACTACTGAACCTAGGTCAAGTGTTATAACTTTCTGATTATGAAGTACTCTTGACACCTTTTTTTCAACTATCCTCATAGCCAAACCTTCAGCAATTGCGGTTTTTCCAACACCTGGTTCACCAATTAGTACAGGATTATTCTTCTTTCGACGAGATAATATTAACGCAACCCTGTGAATCTCCTTATCACGCCCAATAACGGGATCTAACTCATTCTTTTTAGCTAATTTTGTTAAATCTCTCCCAAAATGATCTAAAGCAGGAGTTTTTGATTTTTTCTTATATTCCTTCATTGAAGTAGGGGTTGAACCTTTCAAAATATTCTCCAATTCTTTTTTTACAATATCATAATAAACATCGTGGTTATTTAAAACACTGGCTGCAATACCTTCAGTATCCTTTAATAAAGCAAGTAAAAGATGCTCCGTACCAATTACATTGAATTTAAATTTTTCCGCTTCTGAAGAAGCGACACGTAATATTCGCTCTGCTCTTTTGGTAAAAGGTATATTGCCCATGGTAATTGTTCCACCCGTGGATCTAACAGCATCTTCTATAGATTTTTTTAACTCCTCAAGATTAACATTAAGATTCTGTAATATCTCAATAGCTATACCACTTCCTTCTCTAATAATCCCAAGTAGAAGATGTTCAGTACAAATATAATCATGACCTAACCGTAATGCTTCTTCCCTGGAAAGTTGTATGACAACCTGAACTTTTTGAGAAAAATTATTTCTAATCATTAATCTATTTCCTTTAAAACTCAGTTTTTAAATTATTATTCTTAATTATTAATATAATCTTACTATTTCATCATTTCCAATTTAATATTAATTAAATAAAAATCAAAATAATCTTTAATTTTAAATTCAGAAAAAAATACATTAAAACTATAAAAAATACCTACTCTATTTTTCATACCGACAGCATATCAGCTACAATCTTCAAACTACACTTTATAAAAATTATTCTTTTAAAAAAAATTGCAAATTTCGAGCCATTTTTTTTAAATAAACAAAATTTTCTCTATATCAATCAATACTTTGGTATTAAAAATCATTTTCTCTTTTAAGTTCAATAATTTTATCCCTTAATTTTGCAGCAAGTTCATAATTTTCTTCCTCAATTGCCTGATCTAATCGTTTTTGAAGATTATGTGTAGAAATTTCTACTCTGGATGATTTATTCTCCTCATTTATTTCAGCATGAAAATTATTATTATTAGACTGGTTTTCATATTGATTAAATTCCTGATGAAACTCCTCATCAATTTCCCAACTGCATATCTCACCATCTTTTAAAAAATCATCATTATTAACTTTGAAGGAAAGGTATTTAGATAATAAATCAAGTATTATTCCTCCATAAATTGATGCGATATTATTAATAATTAATGAATCAATTCCTTGCTGCTCCAAACATTTTTCACAAAGACTTAACATCTTACTCTTACCATCAGTTAATACTGTAATTCTAACGATTGACTCCCTTTTATTACACTTATCACATAGCATTTTAATTATTTTTTAACCTTTCCATCATATAATTCAATAATTCTATCTGTTTTTAAGGCAAGATCTTTCTCATGGGTCACTATTACAAATGCCTTATTTCTTTTCTGAACAAGGTCCCACATAATCTTATGTAAAAATTCACTATTTGCTTGGTCAAGATTTCCAGAGGGTTCATCTGCTAAAATTAAAAGAGGGTCATTCATTAAAGATCTGGCAAAAGCAACTCTTTGACTTTCTCCTCCAGATAACTCATTTGGTTTATGGGTGAGTCTCTGCTTTAAATTTACTTCTTTCAAGAGACTTTCAGCTTTTTCAAAAGCCTCAGTTCTGTCTTTACCACTTATCAGGCCAGGCATTGCAACATTCTCCAAGGCTGAAAATTCTGGTAAAAGGTAATGAAATTGAAAAATAAAACCTATCTTCTGATTTCTAAAATATGCTAATTTTTTATCCTCCATAGTATAAATATTTTGAGAATTAATTAATACATCTCCTTTATCAGGTCTATCCAAAGCTCCAATGATATGGAGTAAAGTACTTTTACCTACACCTGATGGCCCAATAATTGATAAAATTTCACCACTTTTGATATTGATATCTACTCCTTTTAATACATTAAGTCGTTTATTTCTACCAATAGGATAGCTTTTAAATATATTATTAGCAGTAAGTATAGTTTTCTTAATATTTTCCATAATATTCTTTACCTATTCATACCTAATTGCTTTTATCGGATCTAACCTTGCTGCCTTTCTTGCTGGATATAATGAGGCTAAAATACAAAGCAATATAGCTGCTATGCCTATTATAATAAAATCAAAAATCTGCATTTTAATTGGAAGATAATTAATAAAATAAACATCACCTGGTAACGAAAAGAATTTATACTTTAACTGAGCTAAACAAAGTGAAAATCCAATAATAAAACCAATTATAGATCCTAATACTCCTACAACCATTCCTTCTAAAAGAAAAATTTTTGTAATACCCCGGGATGTTACTCCCATTGATTTTAATATTCCTATCTCTTTTGTCTTTTCTATAACAACCATTATTAAAGTACTAATAATATTGAAAGTAGCAACAAGAATAATTAAAGATAAAACAATAAACATAGCCCATTTCTCAAGCTGCATCCAAGAAAATAAATTTCTTCGTAAATCAAACCAAGTTTGGGAAAAAAAAGGATACCCAAGATATTTATCAATTTTTTCTCCTATTTGATTAGCTTTATAGAGATCATCAAGCTTTATCTCAAGACCTGTAACAGAATTGTTCATTCGAAAAAGTTTCTGCGCTGATTCAATAGAGACATAGACATATGCATTATCATATTCAAACATTCCTGTCTCAAAAAGACCGGTCACTACAAATTGTTTTACTGGAGGTTGTCGGAACATTGAATATACTCCAGCAAGACTGATTAATATTACTTCATCTCCAATATCGACTAAAAGGCGGTCAGCAAGCCACCTCCCTAAAACAATTCCTGGTCGATCTCTATCCTGTTCATTCTTAACCTCTCCAAGATTAAACTCTCCATAATACATATTTTTTCCAATATCAGAAACATTAAAAACTGTTTCAGGATCAACGCCACGTACAATAATACCATCACTATATCTATCAGCACGTATCATTGCCTCATCTAAAATATAAGGAGAAATTCCAATTATATGATCAATATCTTTTAAACTTTTAGTGATTTCAATATAATTTTGTATTTTTTCAAAATGAAATTTACGAACTCTAAGATGAGTATCAAAACCAATTATTCGAGAACGAACTTCTGATTCCAATCCATTCATAACTGAAAGAGTAATAATAAGAGCAGCAACACCAATTGCCACCCCTAGGATTGAAATATAGGAAATAATATTAATAAATCTAGTTTTTTGTCTTGCACTTAAATATCTTTTAGCAATAAAAAATTCAAAATTCATAAAAATTCCAGAATTTAATTCTATTAGTTTTTAAGTCGCATTTGGGGAAAAAAGATAACATCTCTGATCGAATGAGAATCGGTTAAAAGCATTACTAATCTGTCTATACCTACTCCTAATCCTGCAGTTGGCGGCATTCCATATTCCATAGAGCATAGAAAGTCTTCGTCGATTACCATAGCTTCTTCGTCCCCTTCGGCTTTCATTTTAGCTTGTTCAGTAAATCTTTCTCTTTGATCCATGGGATCATTTAATTCACTAAATGAATTACATAACTCTTTTCCTGCTACATACCCTTCAAATCTTTCTGTAAGTCCTTCTGTCGTACGATGTTTTTTTGCAAGTGGAGATAACTCAATTGGATAGTCTAGTATAAATGTAGGTTGAATAAGTTTAGGTTCAACACATTCCCCGAATATTGCATCTAATAACTTACCTTTTCCAGAAAGATCTTCAATATCAATGTTTAAATTTCGGGCTACTTCAGCTATCTCCTTCTCATCTTTTTGAAAAAGATTATAGTCAGTATATTCTTTTATAGCTTCAAAAAATGTCAATCTTTTCCATTTTTTATTAAAATTCAAACAAATGTCCTTATATTTAATCTCTGTTTTCCCAAAAACTTTCTCACATATAAAGTTGATCATTTCTTCTACTAAATCCATCATATAATAATAATCTTTATAAGCAACATACAATTCCATCATAGTAAACTCAGGATTATGTTCTGAATCCATGCCTTCATTACGAAAATCCTTGGCTATTTCAAAAACTCCATCAAATCCACCTACAATTAATCGTTTTAAATACAATTCATCTGCAATTCGCAGGTATAAATCCATATCAAGAGTATTGTGATGAGTAATAAAAGGTCTTGCATAAGCACCTCCGTAAAGAGGTTGTAAAACTGGAGTTTCCACTTCCAGAAATCCTTTTTGTTCAAGATAAGTGCGCATTTCCGATATTACTCTGGATCTTTTAATAAATACATCCTTCACATCTTGATTGACCATCAAATCTACATAGCGCTGGCGATAACGCATTTCTTTATCTGAAAATTGATCATATAAGATTTTTTCATCGCCTTCATCTTTTTCCTTAACAATTGGAAGAGGACGAATAATTTTTGAAAGAAGGTTTAGTTGCTTAACTAATATAGTTATTTCTCCAGTTCTGGTTTGGAAAACCTCTCCTACAACTCCTATAATATCACCAATATCAAGTAATGTAAATACCTTATAATCTTCCTCTCTTACTTTATCCTTTCTTATATAGAGTTGAATTTTTCCGGTTTTATCCTTTAAGTGAAAAAAACTTGCCTTCCCCATCTTTCTTATTGATAATAGCCTTCCAGCAACTGATACTTTAGATCCTTTTGTTTTTTCACTAAAGGTCTTAATAATGTCTCCGGCAAAATCTGTCTGATCAAATGTATAGGGAAAAGGATTAATTCCATCCTCCCTCAACTTCTCAAGCTTTTGTAACCTCTGTTTTCTTAACTCATCTAATACACTCAAAAAATTACCTCCATTCTTAATTGCTGAATCTTAAAAGATAGTGTTTAATAAACTCATCCAGCTCTCCATCCATAACGTTTTGGGTATCTGAAGTCTCAATATCTGTTCTGTGATCTTTAACCTTATTGTAGGGGTGAAAAACATAGGATCTTATTTGCCTCCCCCAAGCAATTTCTTTCTTTGTATCTTCAATATCTTGTATTTTCTTTTGTTCTTCGTCTTTTTTTTTCTGATATAAACGTGCAGTTAAAACTTTTATGGCATTTGCTTTATTCTTATGTTGTGATCGTTCATTTTGACACTGGACAACTATTCCTGTTGGTAAATGAGTTATTCTTACTGCTGAACTGGTTTTATTAACATGCTGTCCTCCTGCGCCAGAAGCTCTGAAGGTATCTATTCTGAGTTCAGAGGGATTAATTTCAACCTCAATATTTTCATTAACCTCCGGATATACAAAAACTGATGCAAATGATGTATGACGCCGTTTATTGGTATCAAAGGGAGAGATGCGAACTAATCTATGAACACCTGCTTCTGCTTTCAAATATCCATAGGAAAAATCACCTTTAATTTCCATAATTACACTCTTTATTCCTGCTTCATCTCCCGCAGAAATATTTAACACATTGGTGGAAAATCCTTTTCGTTGAGCATAACGCATATACATTCGAAATAACATTTCAGCCCAATCCTGAGATTCTGTCCCACCTGCACCAGGATGTATGGTTAATATTGAATTTTTATTATCATCCTCTCCATTCAACATCTGACGTAATTCGAGATTGGTAATACTTGATTTCAATGTTTCAATGCTATCCAATACTTCCTGTAATGTTTTTTCATCTTTCTCTTCTTCAGCTAATTCAAGTAATACTAACAGATCATTATTTTTTGAATATAATTCTTGCCATTTATTAATCCATTCTTTTAAATCATTTAATTCTTTGAGAATAGATTGGGCTTTTTCATTATCATCCCAAAATCCTAGCTCTGAGGTCATCTTCTCCAATTCCACTATTCTTTTCTTTTTATTTGCTCCGTCAAAGATGCCCCCAGAGAGCTGAAATTCTTTTTGAGGTTAGATTAAGTTTTTCTTTAATTTCGTCAATCATTATAACTAATATCCCTTTATCTATTCTTATATCAAGCATTCATACATTAATAACCACAAAGCCACAAAATTCTAAAAAAAAAAAATAAAAAACTTAACAACAAAAGTTTAGATAACTTCTAATTAAAAAACTAATTGTGTTGTTTTTATATAGTTTTACATTTCTACGTTTAATATATCTTATTTATAACAATATCATTAAAATATTGTTCCAAAATTTGTTTATAATTTTTATTCCTTTCAGCCAAGACTTCAGCTCCAGACTGACATAAACCCATTCCATTACCCTTACCAGCACCTCGAAAAATAAACTTTGCTGGAATTCCATAT
>CAYUAG010000046.1:0-28552 GCA_964442615.1 uncultured bacterium | reverse complement strand
TAAACATCAAAGTATTATTTTTATTAATTTTATAGACTTTTTCAGGGACGACTAACTACACCTGGGCTCACGGACCTTTCAGCTACGGTGATCTCATCTTTTCCGATGAGCAACCCTCTCAGGGTCACTGGGCCGATGTTGACGGGGATGGGGATGTGGATATTATGGACATTCAGAAAGTGGCGGCCCATTACGGAAGCAAAGAGGGTGATTCTGACTGGGATCCAAAATACGACGTTGACGGGGATGGCGATGTGGATATCGTGGATATTCAAAAAGTGGCGGCCTGGTATGGCCAGGATGTGTCGGGATAAAGTCGTTGTATCTATCTATAAATAATGGAGAGAGAAAAATGGAAACACGGAATTGGCAAATGAAACCTGTACACAGTTTATCAGTTCTTGGCATTGTTTTTATGATGTCTATACACCTATAGGAGGTAAAAAAAATGAGAAAAAATATTTTAACACTGCAAATTGTTATGATTTTATTAATCATGACAGGTGGTTTGTTTGCACAAACTGCAACACCACCATCAAACTATAGTACAAGTGATGGGTCAGAATCAGATCCATATCTCATCAGTTCTCTCAATAACCTGTATTGGTTATCTCAGAATTCGGGTAAATGGGACAAAAACTATGAACAGACCGCAGATATCGATGCCTCCGGAACGAGTGGATGGGATAGCGGAGCCGGCTTCTCACCTATCGGCAACAATTCAACCGATTTCACCGGCTCATACAATGGGCAGGATTACACTATAAACGAACTAACCATTAACAAAAGTTCAACAAATCTTTTCGCCGCTTTGTTTGGTCAGATAGATGGTGCAACTATTGAAAATCTCGGGATTACGAATGTTGATATTACCGGGGAGTACTGTCTCAGCGGACTCGTTGGGGGAGCTAAAAATTCCACTATAAAAAACTGTTATAGCACCGGAAGTGTATATCTCAACGGAAGTATAGCAGGGAACCAATATTACGGTGGACTTGCTGGATATCTCACTAATTCAACCATGTCAAACTGCTATAGTACTGCAAATGTTTCAGGTGACCGTTTTGTCGGCGGACTCATTGGGCTTACTACTAATTATTCCACCATATCCAACTGCTTTAGCAAAGGAAGTGTATCAGGCGAAGAGAATATCGGCGGACTCATTGGGTATACTGCCGTTCATTCCAACGTATCCAACTGCTATAGCAGAGGAAGTGTATCTGGCGACTATCAAATCGGTGGACTCGTTGGGTTTCATCAAAATTCCAACATTGATAAATGCTATAGCACCGGAAGTGTATCAGGCAACTCTCGTGCCGGTGGACTGGTTGGGTATACGTATACGGTTGGGTCGTACTGGGTGACCAACTCTTTCTGGGATACTCAAACATCTGGGCAATCAAGCAGTTCGGGTGGAACAGGTAAGACAACAGCAGCGATGAAAAATGTAGCCACCTTTACTGATGAATCTACAGCAGGATTAGATGATGCCTGGGATTTTGTAAACAATCCTAATGATGATAATGCAAACAACGATTACTGGGATATGGATCAGTCAGGTACAGTAAACGATGGGTATCCAATTCTTTTATGGGGAGAATCATCTGAAGACGCTGTTTATATCACTGATTTTAACAATTTTCCCGCCTACCCTTACAATACTACCAGTTACAAGCAGGGTGGTGCTTTTGTGGGATGCGGACCTACCACCGGTGCCATGATCTTTGGTTATTTCGATCATGTCTATGACAGTGACTTACTTCATAATCCTGTCTCTGGTGTAAATGAAGGTCTGGGCACTGCCTGGCGGTTGCACAGCAGCTCTTATATGAACACCGGGGCGAACGGATTCGGGTCTGTCTTAGATATCGAACCAGGTCTGGAAAATTATGCTGACAATAAGGGTGAAATTGTGGATGCCATGATTCATGTGGGAACCGATTATGATCCCAACTCCGCAAATGCAAACTGGTTAAATGACTATGGTCCTTATGGCTCCAGTTGGAATAACGACGGAGATTTCTGGGTGCACAATCAATCAAATGACACCTGGTCTTTTGATGTGGAGAAATTCTGCGATTTTGTGGAGCCGAAGCTTTTAGTGGGCATTCCGATTTTCCTTACCATTGACACTGATATGGATAAAGGAGGAGATCATTGGGTTCCTCTGGTCGGTTTTCACCGCACCAATGAGGAGTACTATTATTATGATACCTATTCAACCACTCTGAGAACTGGTCCCATTCATTACTGCAGTGCACCGGGAGCAGCTCAGGACAATGCCATTTCCTTTTTACGTACTGTTACCTATACAGGAGAGAGCGAACAGTGTAATCCGCCTACAAGTCTAGCTGTTTTAAGTGGATACCATCAAGCTGTCTCTTTAGCCTGGAAATCACCGAACCAGGTTTCTTCTGGTAGCGGCAGTAAAACCCTTCCAGTTCATCCCCATATCAGTGTGGGAGAGAACAACAACTCAGGTACAAAGGATGAGAATTCAATCCAAACCTGGAGCTTTATAAAACCGATCATAGAAGCAGAACCCCAATTCATGAAAAAATCAAAAACAACCCTGCATCGATCTACTGAGAATTCTATTTCCTACAATGTTTACAGAAGTACATCCTCCGGGGGAAACTATAGCAAAATTGCCAATAATATAAATCGTACTTATTATCGCGATGAACCTGTGACAAATGGTCAAACCTATTATTATAAAGTAACTGCTGTTTACTCAAGCGGGGAAAGTAATTTCTCAAATACTGCAAGTGGAAATGCTTTATCAAGTGGATACTTCCTTAATTCCGGTTGGGCTTCATCTGCTCCAAATTTAAATGGGAATATCAATTCAAGCGAATGGTCCAATGCCGCTACAACTACAATTACATATCCGGGTGAATCCGGAACCGTAACCTTATATGTAATGAATGATGCTAACTATTTATATTTTGCTGTTAATGATGTTATTGATAATAGCCTTGACGATGATGATACATTTGGTATTTTTTTCGATGAAAATCATAATAGAGAATTGCCTTCATCAGGTTCCAGCAATGAAGGTCTTATTCAAATGTTTTGGGATTCTGGCAGCAATTCTGCCTTAAGTACATTTTTAGGTGCATATGGTTATTTCCCTAATAATTTAAATTCGGATGGCTGGACAACTCCTTCCGGAGTAAGTCAGGAGATTTCCCAGTCTTCCGGGCATGTGCAGTATGAAGGAAGAATTGATTTAAACAGCTCACCTCTGCAATCATCCCCCGGGAATACTATTGGTATCGCTTTTTATAGTTGGGATGGAGGCAGCTCATCCTTTACCGGTCTATGGCCCCAAGCGATTTTAGATTTACAAAACTTTGCTTCTGGCTTTGGCTGGTTTTATGGACCTTTTAGTTATGGGGATCTAAAATTGTCATCATCAACTATGGTTGATGATGAATTATTAAGAAACAAAACACCTGATAAATTTGTTTTGTTCCAAAACTATCCCAATCCATTCAATCCAGCAACCCAAATCTCATTTGATGTGCAAAAAAAATGTCATGTCTTTTTAAGAGTGTACGATATTCTGGGGAAGCAGGTATCAACTTTGGTTGACAGAAACATGAAAGCAGGGCACTATAATGTGGAGTTTAATGCTGCAGGTCTGGCTTCGGGGATTTATCTTTATAAAATACAGATGGGGGATTTTAGTAAAACCAGGAAGATGTTGTTGAGCAGGTAGGAGAAGAATAGCAGAAAATATAATTAACAGAACAAATTTAGCCATTACATACCGTTTTCAGATTTTGGTTATGGCAATGATAATTAAAATGTACTTTAATTTTCGGGATAGCCTCGCTCAACCATCCGGGACTTGAAGGAGGACCTTATTTTACAGTTAAGCAGATCTTGTTTAAAAAAGCACTGGATACATATTCGGTGCTGTCAAATAAAATTAATAATTTAAAAATAGGAGATAAATCATGAAAAAATTTTTATTACTTGTCTTGGTTGTTGTATTTAGTATCGCTACATTTGCTCAACAAAATTATCAGGATGTAGTTTATCTGAAAAATGATAGTATAATCCGTGGAATGATAATAGAACGGGTGCCCAACCAATATTTGAAAATCCAAACAAAAGATGGAAGTGTCTTTGTGTATAAAATGATTGAAGTTGAAAAAATAACCAAAGAGAAACCAATAGTAAAAACTGATATTAAAGATAAAAGCGACAAATCAAGTAGGGATTTATCACCCGACGCACCTGGACAAACAATCCCCCAAATAGGTATTCGTGGGGGCATTGGGACTGATATTAATCTGGGGCTGGCTTACGGATTTGGTGGAAACTTTTTAATCGATATTCCCAAAAATACTCTGGAACTGGGAGTGATGTTATTTGGTGGAAGTTTTAAAGAAAGTAGCAGTGAAGGTATACATACAATGAGAAAACTAATATATTTGTAATAGGCATACTGGCTAACTATCTTATAGGTTATACCCCTCGCCAGCCCGGTCTCTTTTTTATCACAGGAATAGGGATAGCCAGCATTAGTGTCGAGTGGGAAGAAAGAAGCGACACTGACATAAGTCTGGGTACACCCTTACCCGGGGGCGGCAGTATGCAATCGAATGATGGATCTACCGGTGGTACGGTTTTCAATCTGGGAATCGGTAAAAATTTTTCCAGTGGATTGGACATTCGAGTAGAAATACCTATCATTGTGGCATTTTCATCGCCTGGTGAAGCTTCATCGATTGTGCCCAATTTGATTGTTACCTTAGGTTATAGATTTTGAGCTTAACAACCTGATTGATTCCGACAAATACAATCAAATCACTATCAAAAACGTTCATAAGACATCTGAGCTATGTATTAAAGGTCACCTTTATATTTTTTTAGGAGAAATGAATGCGGATCAAATATACCGAAAGCATTAGGAAAAAGACCTTTTTCACGGCTGTTTGGTGTCTCACCCTAATAGCAAGCTATGTTCTGGCACAGCAGGATCAGTTTCAAAAAACAATAGAATCAGCGCGTCTTCTTATCAAACAGGAACGTGCAGTCCTCTGGAGTGTGCCTACGGATAGTCGGGCGGCAGACATTATTGAATTTTTAGATGAAGACCGAGTACTTGTGGGAGAAATCAATGGCGGCGGTATGTACAAACTCCCCTCCTATGGCCCCATCAAGCTCTTGAGTGCAGAAACAGGTGAAATGTTATGGAGTGTATCCAGAAAAAAATCCCCGGACATGACTTATATTTTACTAACCACAAAGCCCAACATCGTCCTGACCAGAGTCGGGATCAAAAACGGAGAGATTCGGGCCCTGGATGTTTCCAAGGGAAAATTGATTTGGAGAATGGAAATAGGTAAACTAGCCACAGTCCAAACAAGCTTAGACCAAAAAACCCTTT
Organism: uncultured bacterium; assembly: GCA_964442615.1. GTDB lineage: Bacteria > Zhuqueibacterota > QNDG01 > QNDG01 > CAYUAG01 > CAYUAG01. Next base: position 23,148 of record CAYUAG010000046.1, on the reverse strand, counting down.
ATGTGATGTCACAACATAAAGGTAAGTACCTTCTTGAAAACGTAGATATTAACCATGGAAATATCATCTGGAAAGCAGCATTCGATGGTGCCCATGATCTGATTATAACCGACATCAATGTGATTACTGCGGGAACCTCTATTCAAGCTTTCGATGCTGAATCGGGAAAAGAACAGTGGCAATCCCAGCCAAAGGGCCTGATGAATGACAATCTGAGCATTGTTATGTCACCCCACGGCCTCATTGCATGGTCAGCTAATGGCATGGCCCTGTTGAGTTTTAAAAATGGTAAATCCCTCTGGTTTAAACCGGTTTCTGAAGGCGGTGTGAAACGCGTAACCTTTGATGGCGAAAGATTGTTTCGTATCATCGGCAGTCCGGATATCCTGGGAACGGACAAACTTCAGGCCGTGAATGCTGCAGACGGACGAATTCTATGGACCATAGATACCAAAGGGCTGGCGGTCAGCTCGCTTCTTATCCATAAATCAATAATCACTTTTACCATCGAAGAGGCACTGCTGGGTGTAAAAACAGCGGATGGGAAAATGGCTTTCCGAAAAACCTTTAAACAGGAGTATGCAAAGGCAAATCCTGTTTCTGCCAGATTCAGCGGCATTCCAGATGTGCTCTATATTTATAAAGATCTTCTGATCATTGACCGGGAACGCATGGGGTTGCTGTCCTTTCATCTCCCCTCCGGGAAGGAGGCCTGGCAGTCACCGGTTCTAAGAGGTAGGTCGGTTGTGGATGACCGCTACCGGGATGTACTTTTGGGAACAAAGATGGACATGGCCCTGATCCCTTCATCGGCTAAGATGCTGGACTGGACCGCACCACGCCCAAGCCCTACTATCTCCCAGGCTCAGCGGCTTCATGAAGAGACCATCCATCATAAAAATAATGTTTTGGATAATATTAATGCCACCAGACATGAAAGATGGGCAGCTATACAGGCTGCACAAGTATCTACAAGCCTGGAAATAACTCGCCTGGAAACCCATATGTCCCTCGACCGAAGTATGAAGGCAGCTGCGACGGCACTAGCCATTGCTAATGCAGCTATCTCCCTGGGGGAAACTATCAAAAAATTAAAAACCGAGCTTTTGTTTTCGGGTTTATTGACCCGGGCCCGCATGGGTCTACGTGGTGCTATCAGAGGCCGGGAAGCTGCTTTCAAAGACGATGTCCATTGGACTTTTTTCTCCGATCACAAGAGTTCCGGACTGCGCTTCATTAATCTTGATTCCGGGAAAATTAATACCCTGCTGTACGAGCCTGCCGATGCTCTCCATAGAATCACTATGGTCCCCACAGAAGTTATTGGATTTTCACCCTCGGGAAGGCGGTTGATCCTGGTGGGATTGGGTTTGGACAGTGATAAATACCGAACCGCAAAAAGTGGAGGTATAAAAGGCGCCAAAGCCTCCATCCTCTGTTTTGATCCCTTTCAGAAGAAACCTCATTATACACCACCTCTTCGGTCTGATAGAAAGATCGGGACCAAAATTGGAAAGGTAAAGTACCCATCAATGCATGCAGCGATTCTCGCTGGTGATATCAATGCAGTCCGGGCAATGCTCGACAACGGTGAAGATCCTAACCAGAAGATTAGTATGAATCCAGCTGTTTCTGACCAGGTTACAACCCCGCTCCGGGCTGCCGCTGCAGGTTATCCTGAAATTGTACGCCTTCTGCTGGAACGAGGCGCTGAATTTAAGACATTGGAAGAGATCCCCGGGCTGACAGCTCTAGATTATGCCTCCGAACAAATGGATGGGGGATTTCCTCAATTCAAAGAAGCCCGGAAGGAAGTGCGAACAATTTTAAAAGCAGCGGGTGCAAAGTATGGTCTTTTTAAAGAGAGACAAGACCTCAGCATGAAGGAGATCAACGATGAAAACAGACTCCCGACCTGGATCAGAGAGGGAGCCAATCATCTTTTTATCCTACGGAAAAAACTCAACGATCCGGCTTTAAATAACAACTGGAAAAAGAAACCCGTGGTTCTGGAAATGCTGAGGGAGGGAAAGCAGAAGCTAGCCCGTATGCTGCTTGAAAGGGGTGCTGATGTGAATGCCGTGAATGCAGATGGTTTATGCGCGCTCCAGGTAGCGGTTTTTAAGCTTGAACCAAGCCTGGTCATAGAACTGCTAAAGTACAAGGCTGATCCGAATATTGTCAACCAACTCGGAATAACACCACTGACACATTTCTTCAGTCCCTATAGCCTTCCCTACAAACAGCCCTATAAGGAACGGATCAAGGAGATCGTTACCCTTCTGCTGGAACACGGTGCTGACCCCAACACCTCGATTCCGCAGCAACCCGACGGTACAAAAATAACCCTTTTGGAAGCGGCTAAAAGGAAAAATCGGGAACTGGCTGAAATCATAAAAACCTATATCACTAAATAGGATCTTGAACTGTTTTTACTTTCTCCCTATAGCACCTATAAACGCTTCCCTGCCTCCCACCACAGGCAGGCTGAGAAAAGTAGCCTCCAAATCCATCAGTAAATCCCAAACCGGTACAGTTAATGCGACCATCGAGAACGTCACAGAACTCAGCGGTTATGAATTTACCATCGATTATGATCCCTCCATTGTCCAAGTTTCAGATGCGTCAGCCATCGTGCTGGGCAGTTTTCTGGGCAGTACAGGCAGATCGGTTATGCCATTAACACCCATTATAAACAATACCACAGGTCAGATGACCTATACGGTGGGAAGTTTTGGAGCACAAACCTGTCCCAGTGGAAATGGCATCCTGGCAAACATTACCTGGACAGCTGTGGGTGTGGGAACCAGTATACTTGACCTTTCAAGTGCACAGATAACCGATCCCATGGGGGATCCCATGCCGGTCACACTGATCGACGGCCAGATTGTAGTAACTGATACGCATTTTGCTGATTTGGATGGTGATGGTGACGTGGATATTGTGGACATTCAGAAAGTAGCAGCTCATTACGGAAGCCAGGAAGGCGATCCGGATTGGGATCCCAAATATGACATAGATGGAGATGGTGATGTGGATATTGTAGATGTTCAGAAAGTGGCGGCCTGGTATGGTCAGGATGTCAGCGGTAAGGTAACAACACCCCTGGGGAAAGCAAGGGACAAAAATGATCCGGTCCACCTCAGGATGAGACCGGTTTTTGAAGAGCAGTCCAACGTGGTGGATCTGTACGTGGAAAACGCAGAGAATCTCGCCGGATTTGAACTCAGCTTCAGGTCAGCCGGAAAACTGCCGGAGATACAAACCATCCAGATCGGTGATCTGTTTTCGGCCAGGGGTGTACAGGCCCATGTTCTCGGTCCGCTGCAGTCAGAGGACGGAAACAAAATCGGGATCGCGGTTTATTCAATAGGAAAGCGTGAACAGCAGGTTAGAGAGGGAAATCTGGTAAAGGTAGTGTTCACGGAACCACCCGGCCCCTTTCAAATACAGGACTGTCAGATGGTGGATCAGCAGGGCCACATCCTGCCCATGGGATCTGTCAGCATTGAATCCCCTGAAGAACCGGCATACCTTCCGAACACTTACTTGCTGTATCAGAATTATCCTAATCCATTTAATCCCTCTACCACCATCTCCTATTCTATTCATAAAAAAGGGCAGGTTCAACTGAAAATATACGACTTATTAGGAAAATGTGTTACTACCCTGGTGGATCAGTTCCAGACTCCGGGACAATACCAGATCGACTGGCAGGCAAAAGGATTATCTAGTGGTGTGTATTTTTGTCGGTTAACAACTGGTAAGAGTGTACAAACCATCAAATTGCTGTACTTACAGTAAATAAAGTAGTAGAAATTATTAACGCAGTGAATTATCAACCTCCCGAAGGTTTCAAACCTTCGGGAGGTTATGTCAAATAGTAAAAATGGAAGTAAAAATTGTATTAACGCAGAGCACACAAAGAAAGTTGAGAGTAAAAAATATTTAATACTCTGCCACCTCTGAGCTCTCTTCGTTAATAAAAATCTGTTCCAATAAAATCAGTTTCCTTTTCCCTCTTTTTTTGTGGATTTTTTACCACTCTCGCTTTTAAAATTCTTTACTGAATCCATAAGCTTGGGAACCAGTTCCAGAAATTTAGAGAGTCCGGTACCGTCTTTTTTAATGGTAACCAACTCCACCTTTTCTTCCCTGATCACAAAAAATGCAACCGGCTCGATTGATACTCCTCCTCCGGTAGCTTCACCTGTGCCCTTTTCCTCCTCCTTGCTCCCTCCTCCAGCTCCGAATCCAACTGAAAGTTTAGTAACCGGAATGATGGTTACATTATCCAGCTTTACAGGTTCTCCGATTATGGTTTCGGTTCTGGATATTTCCTTAAGTCTGGAAAGTACAGTATCAACCAGTTTTTCTATTATCATTTTAATCCTCCTTCACATTTAAAATTCAACAACCTAAATTTATATTTTACTTTCTTATTAATTGTAACCTTTAGATCTGAACCTTTGAAATCTGTTTCTGAGCACAGCTGATACAATTACTATCATAATCTTGTAGACATATACTGGAAAAATCACTTCAGCAAAAAATGTAAACGATTGTTCCTTAAATTCTGGTTTGAAATCAACAGAATCAAAATAGATCAACATCGGAAGTACCCAGGCACAGACAATCCCGGTGACATAGGGATCACTGCTGCCGAAAATTACTTTTATTTTACAATTCTTCAATCCTAAAGCAGAAAATGATTTTTTTATTAACTTTAATTGTTCTCTTTCTGTCAATTTTTTAAGGTTTCGAATAGGTTTAGAAACTTTCTCTGAAGGTTTTTCTTTTTTACCTTTCTTTTTCATAAATCTGTTAAGTGATATAGTCTGGCGGCAGATTATAAATTCCAGATTTTTTCTGTTTTCCTTAAGAGTGAATTTCAATTTGAATATATTTAGAAAGGAAGAAAGATTCAGCTGACAACTGAACTTAAACCTACGGAAAGCACATTCAGTATTTATAGTATAGGGAGCAAACAACAAAGATACAATAAAAGCAATACATCCAACAACTACAACTACAACTACAATTATAAATATACTCATGCATTAATAATAGTGCAATAATTAATTAATCGCAAGAGAAAAAGCATGAAGATTTACCTAGGATTCTTCAAAAAAAATAAAAATGCAAATCTTCTTATCGGTTGTTTTTATAAAAGGTTTATTGTATCTTTTGGGATATTACTGCAAAACAGTAGAAAAATTTATTGAAGACAAACAACAAATCAGTTAAAAAAATTTTCGACCAATGGGCTCTGGATCATCAAGCTGACAGGATGGCAAAAGGACACTGGCAACGAGTAAAGCAGGCCTTTGATCTGATTCCTCCATCTCAGGGAAATTATCTTGAAATTGGTATTGGTAATGGATACGGAATTTTCTACATGGCTCAGCATCAGTATGAAAACGGTTACTGCTACGGACTGGATATCAGTCCTAATATGATTGAAAAAGCAAAGCAAAAGGCAAAGAATCTGAATAATGTTATTCTTCAGGCTGAGGATTTTTTAACCTGGCAGCCACCTCAGGGGATAAATTTCACCGCTATTTTCTCCATGGAAACCTTTTACTACTTTTCTGACATGAAAGCTGGTATTGAAAAAGCGGCTTTCCTCCTAGCACCGGAGGGTATATTAATGATCCTGGTGGATTTTTATTATGAAAATCAGGAATCTCATTCCTGGCCCCGGGAAATGGATATCTCTATGACCTTATGGACTGCAGAAAAGTATAAAAAAACATTTCAAGAAATATCTTTAAAAAATATACAACAGAAGCGGCTTAAAGATGATTCTCATAAAACCGGCACCCTCTGTACCTGGGGTTATAAAGTTTGATCACGATACTACACCTTAAATCAATAAAGTATTAAATTTTACAAAATGTGAGATTGTATAATTTTTACTAAAGCTTCTCACCTGCAATCAGTCATTCCCGCGAAAGCGGGAATCCAGTGGGAAAATGGGGCTAAGGGGGTATAATATTGATTTATCCATAAAAATAACATCCTCAACCTCTTACACTTGCTTATCAGTAGAAATGCAGGTACTATTGCATCACTTCTTTTTCAGTCGGGGAAACCACATACCCACTTCCTGCATATAGTCCTCATAGTCCTTACCAAAACGTTTTAACAGCAACTTTTCTTCGTGACGGCAAAGAAAGTATAGAAATATTGTTGCAGTAATCATCACTAGCAGAGAAGCTAAGGACATACTCAACAGAAACATACCAAAATACAATAACACTTCACTCAGATAAATGGGATGCCTGACAACGCCGAATATCCCTTTACGAATTACGGAAGGAGTTTCTCTTACCTCATCAAATACAATTCGTAAACCAGTGCGTGCACAATATCCTGATAAAATCAAAATTACTATACCAAAAGGATTCCTTATCCACCCAGAAACTAGTTGATTTAACTGAGTAGTATAGTTCAGAAAAAAAGAGTCGGTAATCCATACCCCAAAAAATACAATAGCAACGAGCAACTGACCTACATCTCCAAATGTGTGTTCACCAGTGAGATCATTCCTTTCCCCCCACCTTTTTTCATGTCTTGTTTTTGGATGAGTCATGAGTTTTTCCTTTATAATAATTATTCGTTTCTTTTTCAAATTTCATAAACTACTTTACATATAAAAATCATTAATATTTATTATAACTAACAGATTTCTTTAATGCAACTGTTTTCATATGAATTGGGGAGATCAATAAAAAACGCATTGACTCATGAATAAAGTAACTTTATAGGAAAGGGACTTAAAAAAATGTATATCAAAGATGTTGTACAAATGTTATGAATAAATGAAAAATCAGGAAATAGACCAAGAAATGGATGCATGTGGTATTAAATCACCCAAATCCTCCTTCGATTTCTCTCAGGACAAACTCCTTATAAAAGGGGGCTTTAAAATATTATTCACACTTAAGTCCCTCTTTTTTTAAAGAGGGATTTAGGGAAATCTTTTTATAAAATACAAATACATGAAAAATAAAAATGAGTAAACAGGGAATAAAAAAATGTCTCCTCACTTTATCATATTACTATAAAAATTCATAAATAAAGGAGGAGACAGTTCCTAAGGTCTAAAATATTTAAGTTTATTTCATTAACAACAGTTTACCTGTGTCTGAAAATTGTTCGGTTATTAACCTGCAAAGATAAACACCTGAGGATACAGTATGACCATACTTATCCCTTCCATTCCACTGAACACTGTACCTGCCTGCCTCCATCCTTCTGTCAACCAGTTGTACAATTTCCTGTCCGCGAAGGTTGTATACTACTATACGTACTCGTACAGCAACCGGTATTTCAAATTTTATGGTAGTACTGGGATTAAAAGGATTAGGATAATTGGGATAGAGACAAAACTGATCCGGAATGGGAGTATTAGGCTTATCTAAGACCCTGGTTGCATATCCGATAGTAATCTGATAGTCTTCCACTTCCCCATTCATCATCAGACCGCAAAAGGCTGAAATTCTTTCAGTACTGAATCGGAATCGAGCATAGGTAAGTCCTTCTGAGGCATTTTCCGGAACATCAAATTCCAATGTTTCCTCTCCCCCATTCAATTGCCTTTGGGAGAAAATCTGTTCATCAACATCCCTCCAGTCTCCATCAGCATTGAAATCAATCCAGGCGTTCAGAAGACCGGATCTTGAAGACTGCACTGACAATTGTGAAATTTCTCCCGGAACTAAATCCCCTGAGAACAAAATACCATTTTCATCATCCAGCCCATCATCGTCATCTCCCTGAGCACCCAGATGGGGTTGGCCATCGTAATCTATATCTAAAGCCTGACCTAGGTGAATAGTTGGATTCATCAAATGATGAGCACCATTCCACTGAATGGTAGTGCCATATCCAATCTCGGGTGCATCCCCAAAATCGAAGGTATTTTTATAATCATCCGTTCCTAAAACAAAGGACATATCCCAAAAATTAGTCAGGGGTACTCCTTCCTTAAACTCTTTTTCAAGCTCTAATTCAACAGGTTCATACACTCGGACCGCATCATCATGAAAATAGTGCTCCCTGGTAAGCCAGCCCCAGACCAGAGAGTCAGGTCTCTCCTCATAAACTGCAGCAATACTCAGCCAGTATACGGTGGAATCACCTTGTTGATAAAACCAGTCAGTCGGAAGAATGTAATAAGTATACTTGAAACAGGAAGCCGGAGTCTCCATACTATCCGGGAACAGATAATGCTCTTCCCAGGTTTCGTTTAATTCCGATCTGTTTACCCAATATTCCTGGATTAACCTACCAGGGTGACTCCACTCCTCCGGTTCCTCTCTGGGAACATCAGTCCAGATGCTAATATGGAACTGATGGGGTGTAATAGGAGGAGGAAACAAGCTGTCCCAGTCGGCATATGCGCCCCACCACCGTATCCAGGTTACAGGACGGGGATCATGGCAGAACCAATCATCTGCAATCAGTGTATCTCCTAAGAGAGAGGTTTCCCGCCATCCCCAGTAAGAGCTAGTATCATCATTACTGGGATTGTACAGAGGTGGTTGTGACCATTTAACTGCTCCTTCACCACCTTCTCCAGTAAGCTGATTCCCAAATAACAGAGCCAAACGAATACAGGCATCTTGAAAAGTGGTTACTGTAATTGTGTGAGTACCAGGATTGGGCGGCCAGGTTAGAGTCCAGCCAGGCTGTTGCACCTCACCCACAGTATACGTACCCTCTGCTAAACCTGAAAAGCAAAACTCACCCTTGGCATCAGTATTGGTAAAATGATCAGGAATACCGTCATTATCCCCATCCAGCCAGATAGTCCAATTGGTCAGAGCTGGCTCAGTAGCACTATCCCAGGAACCATTTCCATTACTATCATCAAATTTATACCCCCAGATCATACCACCGGGTGGTTCCGGATCTCCTGATGATTTGATCATAACCTCGTGGTCTTCCACTTCACCTGTACCTTCATGTCCAAAATCTCTCATACTCATATCCCAGCCTTTGATGATCCGCATGCGTAGGTAACTTGGACCAGGTTGAGTAGAAGATGGAATCTTAGTCCATAACACTCCCATGGGAACACAATGTTGACCTGGTGGCAGTAATGAAGTTATTGATTTTGTTATCCAAAGATTTACAAATTCATAAGGATCACTCCAGTCACCATCCCGATTGAGGTCAAGCCCATATGCTATAGAATATTCACTATTATCTTGGAGAACGACATTGAGTTTAAATCTACCTCTTTCGCCTATAATAAAATTTGTACTTATCAAACCGTCCTCATCGTCTCTATCCCCGCTTAAGTTATCCTCCAAAGCATGGGGATGAGAAAGGTACACGGATTCTGCATCTGGTGCATCCGCTTTTCCGCCAAACCAGGGACCTCCTATAGTATGACTGGCTACCGGATAGGAGGAGGGAGCATCACCATAGTCAATATCATGGGTATTATCTCCAATGGTTACCTCATAATCTTCCACTTCTCCAGGTTTATTTACTGCCCCTTGCATTTCGGGTGTACTGTAATAACTTAAGGTGAAACGGGCATAAGTGGTTCCTGTATCTGCATCGGAAGGCACTGTAATCTCCAAAGTGTCAATTACTATTCCATAAAATCGTCCTAAATCCTTATCAATAATTTTTTCCCCTGAATCCGACCAGTCTCCATCCTGGTTGAAATCTATCCAGCCCCCCAGGAATTTCCTTACATTCTCTTCCTGGGAAGTAGCAGTATATTCAATTTGTGCAGTTTGCCCGGGTATCAAAGATGTCAAAAACCTGATGCCGTCTTCATCATCTCTATTTGATCCATCATCTCCCTCTGCATGAAGATTCTGAAGGGCATCATACTCACCATCCACTGTATTACCAAGACATAGTAACAGCCAGGAAGTATGTGAAGATGAATAAAAACTAAGACCATGGTCAGAACGTGAGGTAGGATACGGTGAAGGGGCATCGCCATAATCCCTCAAATAGATCTGAGTATCCCAATCTTCAACTTCTCCATCTGAAGCCTCCCCGTCATAGGAGAGTCCGGCTATACTACTTATACGAAAACGTAAAAATGTGTAACCAGTGTCAGCTGTAAGGGGTATGAAAATCTTTTTTATAAAAAGATTTAAAGGAGGAGGTACCAGGGCCGGACTCATGAGTTGGTCAACAATGATATGCTCATCTGCATCTGCCCAATCCCCATCAATATTCAAATCCAGCCATACATTAAGATATCCGGTTGTATCTGCATAACAAGCCAATTCACAGGTTTCGCCAGGAACAATTTCGAAATTAAAGAGACAGTCTTCATCATCTATACCATTAACATCATCACCCAGGGCAACACCCTTAATAGGAACAGGAATAGGCTGGCCATCTATTTCAGCATCAGGAATCTCTCCTAAGCAAGGACCATCAATTATATGACGTGCACCATTATCATTAAGAAGAGTAGGATAGGGAGACGGTGCATCTCCAAAATCATACAGTTGGCTTTCTTCCTGTTTGTTTCCAAAGTAGATTCCTATACTTATTTTACTTGCATCCACAATCACAGAATCGGCTGTACAAGTCGGAGTCCAGCCCGGCTGCATTTGTTCGCCCACTTTATAGGTGCCGTCTGCAACCCCGGTAAATATGAAATAACCAGTAGCATCGGTCTGGGCATATCTATCACCTGCATCTTCTACTCGGTTCTGATTGGCATCCAACCAGATGGTCCAGTTAGGCAAACCTGATTCATCTGAATCCCAGAGACCGTTTCCATTCATATCATTCCATTTGTAACCAAAAACATAATTTCCTTCAGGAGGGGATTCTCCTTCAGCCTTGATTTCAACCTCATAGTCACAGACTTCACCTAATCCTCCATAGCCGGAAGGAGATATAGGATATGAACTGTCATTGTAGACTCGGAGTCGTGCGAATGTCTTTCCCAGCAGTGCAGTAGAAGGCACAAATCTATTAAAAATAATCCAATATTTGTTATAGCTTGTCAGAATAGGTGGAACATAATCTATAATTGCCTCTTCTGGATCATTCCAATCCCCATCCTGATTGAAATCAATCCAACCGCCTATCTTAATTTCATTTCCTTTATTACAGGTGACTTGAACATGTATTATTCCTAATCCGCCTTTGATAAATTGGGAAGCATGCAGGCCGTCTTCATCATCGTTGCCGTCATGGTCATCACCCAGAGCTTGAAGATGAACTTGAGTTCCGGATTCAGTATCCGGCTTATCTGTGTTATCTCCGAACCAGACAGGATCAGAATCAGGTGCAGGAGTATGGCTGGCATCAGGATAGGAAGAGGGTGCATCACCGTAGTCGTATTTATAGGTTCCCCTGTGATAATTACCAAAATCATTATCCTGGGCAACCTGACTGGATTCTAAGGTCAAAGTATAGTAATTATTAGGCTGAATCGGAAACGTTTGTATCCAGTCAGTTTGCTGAACTTCCACCACCCTATAGGTTCCGGGTGACAGATCAGTAAAAGTATAACTGCCGTCAGATGCGGTTACCGTACTGGTCTCACCCGCATCCAGTGTTCCATTACTATTGGAATCAATAAATATTGTCCAACCTGACAAACCTGATTCCCAGGTCTCTTTTTGATGATTGTTATTGGTATCATTGAATTTCATTCCCCTGATTTCACAATTGGCAGTAGAGCCACCCTGTACTGTTACCACCACTTTGGCTTGATCAGTGCCCCCTTTTCCATCACTAATAGTATAATTAAAATTATCCGTTCCCGTAAAACCAGAATTGGGAGTATACTTAACCTGATTCCCGCTTTTTGTTGCTGTGCCGTATCCAGGAGAAGTCACGCTTTGCAAACTTATGGCATCCCCATCCGGGTCAGAGTCATTGCTGAGTACTGAAATATTCACGGCAGTGTTCATTGAGGTAGTAGTAGTATCATTTACTGCTTTGGGGGACTTATTGGAGCTGCCTTCCGGTTTTTCCCAGAAAATGTTGCCGGTTAAATCCTGATCTTCAATGGCCTTGCTCTCTGTAGTAAACTGAATTTTATTGTTATTGATTTTAGATCCATCTGGAGAAGTCGCATCAAGTGAGGTATAACCGGAAGGTTGGGATTCAACAATGTTATAAATTTCATAACCCGTCTGGAAGGAAAGTTCATAATATCCCGAGTTATTGGTCTTTTGACTGGTAATCTTTTGGCCGAGATTATCCTTATTGTCGGAGCCATAAAGGGTTACAGTCACACCTTTAATGGCCGTAGCCTTACTCCAATTACCTACATACGATGTCTTACTCACCCAAAAAATCCGACCCTGAAATTTAAGTTGGGCTAATAGGGTTGATGTGCTCAGGCAAAAAACCATCAATGTAATCATACTTCCAAGGAGAAATGAGTGCTTTTGCTCGTTTTTGTATTTCATGATATTCTCCCTTTTGAATAGATATCAGCTTAACTCAGCAAGAAAAAAATGATTTTTATATTATTATTTCAACAACATCATCTTCTTTGCTAGTACAAACCTGTCAGTTTTTATACAATACACATAAATACCAGAAGGTAAATTTTCTGGATTGAATTGAATATTGTGAACTCCTCTTTCCATTTTTTTATTTACCAAAGTGGTGATTTTCTGACCTGATAGGTTGTACACTTCAATCTCGACATAGGTATCCAGCGGTAAACTAAAACTTATAGTAGTTACCGGATTAAAGGGATTGGGAGAATTCTGATGGAGTTTGAATTCCTGGGGTAATTGCTCAGTGTATTGATCCTGTATCAGGGTCTGTATTGGTGAGGAAAATTCGGAGGTATTACCTTCACTGTCCGTAGCAGTCGCCGTAATATTTAATTCAATGGGGAGTTCACCGGTAAAACTGAAATTTCCGGATGCATCTGCCTTAGTCGAACCCACAAAGAAAGCTCCCTGGCTGTTTTCATCTGCAAAAATTTCTACAGTTGAGTTGGCAGGTGCTGTACCAGATACTGAATTTGTAGTTACACTAGTGATACTCGGGGGGGACAATTCTCCATTACCACCCATTTCATTGCTAATACCACCCCATAAATTGCTAAAAATACTATTACAGCTTATAGTATTTTTAAGGGCTTGGGATCCGTATATTTGAACTCCATATATGGTATTGTAAGCAATAGTATTGCCCTCAATATGGTTATCCTGGGAATAAATACATATCCCACTGGAACCATTACCCAGATCCTTTTCCGGCTGTTCAAAATTACACCCAATACTATTATTTGCAATGATATTACCGCTACTTTCTGAAAAATAAATACCTTCAGAACCATTACCTCCTATAAAGTTATCAAAAACCTCATTACTATCACATACGTTCATCATAAATATCCCCTCGTTTCCATTTCCCAGGGTATCGTGTTTAAAACTATTTAATCCAATAATATTTCCCATAATAAAATTATGCGACGAAGCTGCCATGTGAATTCCATGCAATTTATTACCAGATATTACATTTGGTATTGTATCCAGAGGACCGATTTGGAATCCACTGGTGTAATTCATATTAATACCACTAGAACCATTGGGAGCAGGTTCAGAACCATTAAATGAAACCCCAATATAACAGCCGGAAATTCTTCCCGCATCAACTTGACTAACCATAATTCCATCTCCACTGAAATTTGCAACCGCTATACCTAAAATTTCTGTTCCGTGAGCACGAATATATAATCCTTTAGTGTTAGCACCTGCATTACTACCGTCTAACATGATTTCCGGTCCAGAGGGATTTGTCTGCTGTCCGATAAATACAGCCTGGGAGGTGCCATCAATTACAAGTCCCTCATCAAATATATTGGTAAGAGCACTAATAGGGGTAATTGTCCAGATACCTGCATCTGAATTATATCCGGCAGCTTCTTTAGGAATGTTAAATTTTATTGAATCCGGGCCGGGATTATTATTTGCCTGATTAATGGCGTCTCTAAAAGAACCTTGACCGGAATCATTGGTATTGGTAACTATTATTACTCCTTCACTTGTTGCTGACGATATAGTGAAAAACGCATCACTGGTATCAGCAGGCAGTTCTTCAGGATAACGAAAAATTCGGATGAGGCAGGATGTAGAAGGCTCATCAGGAATAGTCCAGAGATAAGATCCGTCGGCAGAGCCAAAAGAAAATACTTCCATAAAGGTTGCTCCGCCATCAGTGGAGTATTCAGCACCGACATTTGTTCCAGCCTCCAAGGTGCTGGTCCATTGGATTTCCTGCTCTGAACCCACCAGCCAGGTTTCACCCCCATTGGGAGTAATAACTGTTATTGATTCTGTAGTACCTGACCCTGCGGTTAAAGTCAATTGGGCATAAGCCCCAAAGCCAAAATTACCGTTCCCAATACTGAAGGTTGCCGGGGCAGTAAATTCCTGACCCGAACTCTGCTCCCAGATTTTAAAGTTCATGGCTTCTCCATTCTGATAGCCATCCACCTCCGGAGTCTGACTGTCATCTGCCCAGGCAGATAAGGCTAAAGGTGTGCTGCCGTCCCACACTGAGGCACCTACACATAAATCTGCTGGAGTGAACACTCCTATTTCATCTCCAATCGATAAGGCACTTTCATTCAGGGTAGCATCATCAATCACCATGCTGTAACTGTCACCTGTATTTGAGCTAAAGGTAAAATGACTGGTTTGGGCTAAAAGTATTGCTGGTATAAATAATCCTGCTAATGTATTCACTATTCTTTTTTTCATCTTACATTCCTCCTATTTTAAAATAAAAAATTATGAATACTTTCTTACTATTTATCTCAATCTCATTATTACTTCACTGCATTTATTATTCTTCAGGATAGATCAGGGTATCAGCTGAACTCATATACAGTAAATATCCTTCTCCTGGCTCCATGTTCCCCAGACTATTAACAAAATTAGGAATATAAAACTCACCATCATCATTTTTCACAATAACCAGATTTGGTAAAATGGAATCTAAAGCATCTTCTACTCCCCCATAAATATCTGGTAAAAAACTTATAAAATTCCAGCCAGTGGTCAATATAATTGGAGTTGTTATTTCAACTTGATCTCCGTTTATTGATATTTCATCTTCTACTGAAACATACATTTTATATCCTTCCAGAATATCAATCTGGCCAATGGTATTAACCGAGTTAGGGATATAAAACTCACCTGCTCCATTCACTACAATTACTAGGTTGGAAACATTCTGCATAACTTTATCAATCGATAAATCATCCGGCTGTACATTAAAGGATATCCAGCTCCAACCCTGGGCTAATGAAATTTTCTGAGTATCGGCACTACTGCTGGACATCATCACAGCAAAATCAGAAAAATGACTCACTTCACCACAAATTGAATCTTTATCAACCTGCACCTTGGTAGTGATATCCTGCCAGGGTCCGGATGGACTTTCATAGACTTGCAGTGTAAGAGTAGATTCTTGGGCCTGGGTCATACCAGTATCATCATAGTGAATGCAGATTTTAACCTTACCGGTAAAAGTAGCAGTGGTACTGATATCATAGTAAATTGGTGAAGCTGAAGGAACAATGCTGAATCCACCAGGCGGAATAGGACCTGATATCTTTGTATTCAAGGTTGTATTTCCGGCCGCGGTCACATTATCAAAAGTTACAGTTACATCACTGCTTAGAGATACATTCACATTAGTACCGGTTTGAGTATTACTACCTCCGGCAGAAGAAATAGTAAACACAGAACTACTTACATCCGAAATTGCTGGGGGTATTAGCACTGTAATCCGAATTAGGCATTGGATTGAAGGTGTATTGGGAACCTCCCAGGCATATGATCCTGAGGTACCGATATTGGTTTTATAATTAATAAAGGTATAGGTAGCTCCATTATCAGTGGAATATTCCATTTTTACATCATAATTATCAATACCCTGTCCATTCCATACAATGTAATGAGTACTTCCAGCAGTCCAGTTCTCGCCACCATCAGGAACATCCAAAACAATATATGCACTTATGGTAAAGACAGCATCACTGACATCAGAAGGGCTCCCATCAGCAGCATCGGATATACGAACCAGACATTGAGAAGAAATTTTGCTCGGTACTGTCCAGGTATGTGAACCGTCATTAGCAGTACTGCTGATAATGGTTGTGTAAGAAGAACCATTATCTGTAGAATATTCTATTTTCACCGGATCGTTAAAATTACTGGTATGCCAGGTTATATAGTGAGTTGTTCCTGCATACCAGGTTTCACCTCCGTTGGGTACGTCAACTATGATTGATGAAGTGGGTGTAATACCACCTTTCTGTCCAACAATTTCGTCAATACCAACTTGACCTTCGTATAATCCAGACATAGCGCCCATAATCTGGACAGTTATTCGTTTAACGGTGTAATTGGTCGGAAATGTCGAGATTGAGGACCAGTCAAAGGTTAAATCATTCCATACAGCACTGGCATCGAACCAGGAGCTGAATGTGAGCGGATTATTTAGAAGCTGATTACTAAAAAATGAACGATTTTTTGCCTGATCTTTATCGTATACGGTGACAATGATATTTACATACAATGTAGATCCAACCGTCATATTCTCAACAATCTTAGCGGACACGCCCGTTGCATTCTGCCAACTGGAAATACCGGATAAATCTGGTGACTTGAATTGCATAATCCAGTATGTACCTGAAGAGCTGGTGATCCCATGACCGCCAGAGACATAAAACAACAACGCTCCACAGCCTGTTGAAGTTGTGGGGTAGTTCACAAGATTTGTCCAGGAAAGGGTGAAATTATTTGAGTAAGGGCCGTTCATGTTTTCATCGTACGCACCCTGCATGGTCCAGCCCTGTTTGGAACCACTATTGAAATCATATTTTTGAGCTGAAATTTTCGTGATTATGCCCATGCCAAACACTAAAAAAAATGCTAAATATAATAATCTTTGTCTCATAACATTTCCTCCACTTTTATATCATAAAAAGTCTTCTATTAGGTTACGAATGAAATATTAATATTGCATAAAATTTTTATTTGTTTTTTCAACCTCTATCATTTATATTTTATAATAATATAAAAAATTATGTAAAATCAGCTAAACATCCGTATATAACATAGAAGATAAAATTAATGAAAAGGGAAGCCTCAAATCATTCTTGCTATGATGATGTGAATTATTGGATAGAACAATACTTTCTGGATGGTGACAAGAAATATTTAGGCAAAATTTATGAAACCTATAAGCAGCGTCTTTTTTTTCACTGCTTGAAGATAATAAGAAATAAAGAAGAGGCAAAAGATATGACCAGTGATGCCTTTATAAAAACTTTCGAAAATATTCATACATTTAATCCGAATAGACCTTTCTATCCCTGGCTCTGCAGAATAGCCACAAATTTATGCATTGATCAGATCCGAAAAAAGAAAGTAATTTTATTCAAACCAATTAATGAACGAACTGATAGCATTAAAACAGAAGAAACCACTACTAATATGGAAAGAAAAGAGCTTATTGATGAAATCAAAAGAGTGATAAATAAATTAAAAAAACCACAAAAAAAATGCTTTTGCCTGTTTTATATTCATCAAAAATCATATAAACAGATCTCTGAATTAACCGGTTTTTCCTACAATCAAGTTCGTTCACATATTCAAAATGGTAGAAGAAAATTTAAATTAGCAATGAAATATTAAAGAAATAATTTATGAAAAACAAACACTACCAAAAAATGGATAAATACCAACATTACTTTAAAGATTTAATGTATAAAAATAGTAATCAATGTCCTGATTCTAAATTATTATTTGAATATATCAATAAAAAATTACCAAAAAAGAAAAAGCAAAAAATAAAAGAACACCTTAACTTCTGCCCCTTTTGTTTACAAGCTATTCAAAGTTTGCTCTCTACTGAAGAAATAAAAAATAGAAAGCAGGAGACCTTAAAAAATTGGAATAAGATAGAAAAAGAATTAGATGATAAATTTTATGCTTCTCTTGATTCATTACAGATTAAGAAAAAAGAAATTCAAAAAGTTCCGGATCGAAAAAAATATTTTAATATTTTTAAAAAAAAGTGGAGGGACTCTATCCATTTCCTGTCCCCTGGGAAAGTACTTGCTTATGCTGGCTCAATAGCAGTTATTCTTATAATTTGTACTTATTCAATTGCTTTTTTCAGCCGTTCAGACAATTTTTATTTAGCTGAAATAAAACCAGAGAAGCAGGTTACTCTTAGAACCGGCATGTGGTCTGAATCCTTTTTAGCTAAAGGTATGGAATCCTTTAATCAGGAAAATTATACCAGGGCAATCAAACAATTTCAAACCATTCTGAAGAATAATCCTGATAATTATACAGCTAATTATTATGCAGGACTCTCCTATCTTTTAACTGCTAAAAAGGGTCTTCCTGGATTGCCTTACAAATACGAGCTAACAAAAGTAAAAGCAGGAATTAAATTTTTAACCAAAGCATTACAGTCTTCTGGAGAAAATAAATTTTATATAGAGGATTGTTATTGGTATTTGGGTAAGGCTTATCTTATGAAGGGAGATGTATCAAAATCCAGAGAATACTTTGAAAAGATATTAAATATAAGTCATCCCAATCTAATACGCAGCGATGATGCCCAGGAAATATTAATAAAATTAAAATAATTTTTTATATAAATCATTTTTTTTTACTTACCTGCCAATCAACACAAAAGGAGCCCAGTAAAAGGGATCACGCTTATGATCTTTTGATTGTATAAGATCTATCTTGGCTTTCTGCAGGGCTTTATTTTTATTACATCCCTTGTTGAGATATTGATAAAATCGATCCATCAAAATTGCAGTTGATTTATCTTCCACAGGCCAGAGGCTGACAATAAGGGAAGGAACACCTGCATATAGAAAAGCCCGGGTTATTCCAATCAAACCTTCCCCCCGCTTAAGTTCACCCAGCCCAGAGTTACAGCCACTAAGAACAACCATATCTGCATTTAGTTTCATATTATAAATCTCATAGGTTTGCAATAATCCATCTTCTGTTTCATTATCTATTTGAGATAAAACTATTTTTGAGTACATGGGCTGAGAATCATCAATAAGAAAATGTGTTGCCAGATGAATTTTTTTAAAATTAGCAGCTAATTCCTTGAAGCGTTGTTCATGTGCTTGTTTTCCAATCAATACAGTGGCTTTCTCAAAATTATCTGCTATCTTTTTTACTTCTAATTCTGCATTGGGCAGTTGCTGAAAATTATTTCCTCTCAAAATGGCCCGATATTTTACAATATCCGCTAATTGTTCCAGAAAACCTTTTTTCTTTTCTGTTTCAAAATAGGGATTACCTATAGCTAACAAACTATTACTTGCTTTATTTTTAGGTTTTAATTCCGGATTAAGCAAACTCGCAGAAGCGGCGTAAGAGATGACATAATCCTCAATCAAGTAGGTTACACCTTCCTGGGTTAAATCTGTAACTAAGGTTTCAAAGGGAAAATAATTAAGTATATCATCCGGTATTATGATAAGCTCTTTTGTATTTTTTAAATAATCCGCTGCTGGAGCATCCAGTATTTCCTTATACAATTTATGGAGTAAATCCAACCTCAAATTCGCCCAACGGTGATCTATCTTTAATTCAATTACCTCTTTTTGTTTACTAAAAATAGGACTAATTGCTGCTAATCTATCTTCAAGTTCATTTTTTGATAAACTTAATGTCAGAAATTTTTGATCAGTTTTTGTGATTACCCACATAAAAATATTTTTATCACCTACAAAATATTCAATCAAAGCCTGTTCATCATTTAGTACATTTTGCTGCACTTCATTGATACTGAAAATTACTGGATTGGTCAATTGATAATATTTGGGGAATTTTTTCCGAAGCTCTTCCACATTTTTTATTTTTCCCCTTTCTAACTCTTCTAGTTGTTCCTCTAATTCTGATATTAGCAGCTCATCCTGTACTTCCTTAGATTTATTCAATTCATGGGATAAGGTTTGATATTTTCTTTCGATATCATGCTCATAAGCAATTAATCTCTGTCTTAAACTATCCGGAATTTCAGAGAGATTCTGAAAAATTTTACCCTGGTAAACAATGTCCAATAAAGTTCTTGCTTTTGCTTTTTCTGCAATTTGAAATGATTTCAGATCATAATTCTCAGATGGATCTTTTGCCTGTAAATTTGAACAGGTTTTAATTGCCTGAGCATAAACCTGAATTTTATTGGCTAAAAATTTAGTTTTGAATTCTTCCGAGGAAATTGACTTCCGCATATTCTCAACTTGCTCAATAGCTTGTTCAGCATATAATAATGAATTTCTAAAATTTTTTTGTTGATAACACGAAACTGACAAACCCATATTTGATTCTAAAATGTTTATAGGTCCATTAATATTTTTTGCAATTTTAAGACCTTCGGAAAAATGATTGAAAGCGATAGTATACTTCTTTATATTCATATTTAAATCACCTAATTTGATATGACAACCTGCTATCATCCTTTTATGACCAAGGTCCTGGGCAATTTTCAAAGCTTCTTTTATATATTCTTCAGCTCTATTATAATTATTCAAATTAATATATACATCACCTATATTCCCCAGAAAAACAGACTCAGATTTTTTATCCTCTACTTCTTTGCTTATGCTAATAGCTTGATTATATAAATTCAAGGCTTTTTCAAACTCGCCTCTTGCCTGATAAACAGTACCTAAATTCCCCAGATGTCTTGCTTCCCCCACTTTTTTCCCAGTCTCTCTTGCTATCTCTAAAGCCTGATTATAATAATCTACGGCTTTATCAAAATCACCCAACTCTCCATAAATAATTGCTATGTTTCCTGCCTGTAAATTAATACCAATCTTATCACCAATTTCCTTAGAAATAATTAATGCATTTTTGTAACAATCAAGAGCTATTGAATAATTACCTAAATTCCAGTAGTTAACTCCCATAGTATTTAGAATTCTTTCTTCACCCCATTTATAGTTTAATTTTAAAGCAATGTTTAACGCCTGTTTACAATATTCCAAAGACTCAGTATAATTACCATAATTCCAGTATACTAATCCCATGTTCCAAAGATTCAGGCTTTCTTCTCTTTGATCACCCGCCTCTTGTAGAATTGGTAAAGCTTGTTTGAAATAGACCAAGGCACCTGAATAATCATTTTTCATAAAATGAACACTGCCGATGTATCGTAAGTATGATCCTTCCAACCTCTTATTCTTGATTTGTCGCATCTTTTCCACAGCGCTATGAAGATAAGTTAAAGCACTGTCTAATTCAGTAATATTCATGTAAATACTTCCAATATTACCTAACATTCTCCCATATTCCTTTGCATAACCAATTTTTCCAGCAATCTTTAAAGATTGCTTATTATACTTAATTGCTTCTGGATAATCTGAAAGATAAGAATAGGCAAGACCAATATTACCTAAAAAGTTACATTGAAACTCTAAGTCCTCATTTTCCTCTGCAAATTCTAAAGCATGTTTTGATATTTTTAAAAGCTCTTTATAATTACTTTTATAAAAGTAAATAGTACATTTGCTAATATAGGCCTCAAATAAATCATTTCTTAACTCTAGAGCTTTATCTATATTTTGTAAAGCAAGATCCCATTTCTTTTGTAGCTGGTATAAATACCCGAGGCCATAATACGCAGCTGCATTCTGGGGATCTGTATCAATTTTCTCTCCCAGAAATTCCAGGGCATCATCAATTTTACTTAGCTTATCTAATACAATCACATAGTTTTTAATACCCTCAGCATAATGAGGATTTAATTGAATAGCCTTATGGCTATATTCAACTGTCTTGACATATTCACCACTCATGAGATGTATCCAGGCAATTGTATACAGAGCAAAGGCATTTTCAGGATCAGTTGTTATTAGGGTATTGAAATAGGTTAATGCTGTATCCATATCATCCATTCTATTATATACCTGCGCTAATTTTAGATATGCTCTGGCCATGGAGGGATTGTTTTCTATATTCTGTTTCAGTATCTGAATTGCTTGATCGTACTGTTTAGATCCGATTAAAATGAGAGATTTTCTGTATTGCGAAAATAGGATTGAACTGCTATCTGGTATTTGAGCTGTTGAATAAGAAAATAATATTGTCAAGGCTGTAATTGTAGAAAGAAAAAAAGCTGATATCAATTTATTTTTAAAAATAGTCTTCATAGAGATATCCTCTTATTAATTTATTATGACAAATTTTTAAAATTCAGATTCGCTTTTACTGGCAATCATACCAAAATTCTATGCTCAAATACTCGAGCTTAATATCTAAGTTTAACAAGGGAGTAATCTAAAAATTTAATATAAAGTAAAAATATTAAAAGTACAAGATAATAATCTAATTTTTTGAGTTTCAATAAAAAACAATTCATAGTCAGAAATTTATTCCAGACTATGCAGAACATTTCACAGAGAAAAAATCTTGATATTCTAATGTTACTTTTGTATGTTTTAGGTGTTACTAGTCCAATAAAATTACTTGTTAATCAGATGCTGTAATTACTTTAATTTTTCTTATCAACTGTCATTAGTCATAATGGTTTTTAGATGTTTAGATATTTTTTTGGTAAAGGGTGGAGATGTGAGGATATTATCTTACTGAAAGCTTGAGGCATTTGGTGAAGGTAGTAGCTCTGAAACAAAGCAAAAAATATTGAATTATGATAAGGATGATTGTGTGGCAATAAAGTTGGTATTTGATAGTATACAGCAAGAATTTATTTTTTAGTTATCTATGCAAAATAATCTCATTTTTCTGTTGATATAAAATTATATATAATTTTATTATGTAATGAATGAAAAAGATGAAAAAAACAAACTATACTATTTAGTTTTAAGGTTAACTATTGCCAACTAATGTGGAGTTGGCATTGCATGAGGAATATGAGTATGAGACGGTGGAGGCGTTGTTGGCGAGAGTGAAAGCGGAAAGGAGCATATAATTTGAAATTAGTTCTAAATATTGAATTAATCATTTCTATTTTAGCAATTTTGATAGCTATTGGTGCTTTAATCATAACAATTTGGCAAGCCAGAGAGCAACGTAAATATAATAGACTTTCCATGAGACCAATTTTGGATATTGAATCAAATTATTCAGATTCGTTAGATAAAATAGGACTATTTTTAAT
>CAYUAG010000045.1:0-28799 GCA_964442615.1 uncultured bacterium | reverse complement strand
TCAGAAGAGAAAGAAACAACAGAATATTCTTTTGAGCGGTTAAAGATTCTTTGGAGTTTTTTAAAAAGTGTTGTACCTTCAAAGAAAAAGTTGAGAGAGAATGACACCCGTTCGGTACGATGAGATGAGAAAAGCAAGTAAAAAATCCAGTAGGTTACGCAAGAAATCACTAGTGGTATGCAATTTATCGCTTATGCTGAGGAACGCGAGCACTCATCCATGCAAAGTTGTTTTCCAGACATATCATACAAGTATAGAACTAAACCAAATCACTTAAAGGAATACAATATTATTCTAAATCCCCTTTTTTATATTTATTTATTCTATAATCTTCCCTTTAGGATATGTCCCCAGCAACCGAAAAAAGAGAGAAAAACTTCTCAGTTCATTAAAAATCTGGTCCATTGAATTCTTGTGATTAGTATTTTCAAAATCTATATAAAAATAATATCTCCATGGACTTCCTATCACAGGACGTGATTCAATCTTTATCAAATTAATCCCTCTTTCTTTAAATACTCCAAGACACTTATAAAGGCTACCAGGCTTGTCAGGTAAACTCAACACTACAGAAGTTTTTCCAGTTTTCTGTTCCTGGATTGACTCTCTTGTTAAAATAATAAATCGAGTATAATTTTTATCATGATTTTCAATATTTTTCTTAATTCTTTTTAATCTGTATACCTTTGCAGCCTGCTTACTTGCGATTGCAGCATAACCTTTATAATTATAATATTTAATCAGTTTTGCAGCTCCTGCAGTATCATGAGTTGGTATAATCTCAATATTTTTTAAAGATTTAAGAAAATTAGAACATTGCATTAATGCTTGTGGATGAGATAAAATTTTTTTTAGACTTAATACTGGTTTATTATACAAATCCAGTAAATGATGTTGGATACGAAATATAATTTCCCCTTTTATATAGAGTTTATATCTCAATAATAGATCAATGTTTGCATGTATACTTCCAGTAAGTGAATTCTCAATAGGTACAATACCAGCAGTACATTCTTTATTACTCACTTTTTCAAATACAGTTTCAAATTCCGCACATGGTACTGTTATTATCGGCTTAGAATAGTAGCAATGAGCAGCTTCATCGCTGAAAGCACCTTTTTCACCCTGGAAAGATATAGTTTTCATTAAAATAACTCCACTGTTGTTATATTTACTAATTACTTTTAACAAATAATAATTAATACAGTATTATAATAATTCGACTGAGTCAAGTCCAATTATCAAATGTAATTGAATATAAAACTTATTCAGTTATTTTTATCTTAGGGATAAAAAATATTTATTAACGAAGATGGATAGAATAAATTGGTTACATTAACAAATAAATAACCTTATATAACTTCTTTAATCTTTTCTTTACAACTTTATCCTCAGTTGACCAAACACTATTAAAATTAATTTTTTAAAGAACTTCATTCCATAAAAACTATAAGCTAAAAAAAATAAAAACGTACGGTGCTTCTTAGAGAATATACGCCGTACGCTATATTTCAAAATTTGATCTAAACTTAACTATTCAGCCATCTTCTTATACATATCAAATCGTTCTTTAACCACTTTAGCAAACTCATTCCAGTAATCTTCTACTCTTTCAGGAAAGGTTTGTTTTAGAGACGTATACCTAGTTTCACCCTTAAGGAATTCTCTTACATCAATTTTTGGTTCTCTGGAATCTAAAATAAAAGGATTCTTACCTTCTTTCTTCAACTCTGGATTGAAGCGGTAGAGAAACCAATATCCTGACTCTACTGCCTTCTTTTCCTCCTGCTGAGTGTAGGCCATATCAAAGCCATGGTTGATACACGGTGCATAGGCAATGATAATCGAGGGCCCTTTATAATTCTCAGCCTCATTAATGGCCTTGATGAGTTGGTTCTTATTTGCTCCCATAGCCACAGAAGCTACGTAAATATATCCATAACTCATCATCATGAGCCCAAGATCTTTTTTTACAGTAGTTTTTCCAGCCTCAGCGAATTTTGCCACTGAACCCAGAGGTGTTGCCTTTGAAGCCTGTCCGCCTGTATTAGAGTAAACTTCAGTATCAAGCACTAATATATTGATATCTTTCCCTGAAGCTAGTACATGATCTAATCCACCATAACCAATATCATAGGCCCATCCATCACCACCAAAGGCCCAAACACTCTTGGGTACAAAGTAACTTTCCAACTCCTTTATCTTGGCCAGTACTTTTTTCTTATCACCACTGGTTTTTTTAATAAGGTTAGGAAGCATCTCCTGAATCTTTCTCGCATTTTCTTTAACTTCATTTTCCTTAGCCTCCCAAAGCTCCTTGGCCGTAACAAGAGCTTTCTTGAATTCTCCGTTGATGTCCATTTCCAAAGCTTTGTCCACAGTGTATAGGAGCTGCTTTCGATTAGCATTCACAGCTAACCGCATGCCAAAACCGTACTCAGCGTTATCCTCAAAGAGAGAATTTGCCCATGCCGGTCCATGACCATCTTTATTGGTTGTATAGGGAATAGAAGGGAAATATGCTCCCCAAATTGATGAACATCCAGTGGCATTAGCAATAATCATCCGGTCTCCAAAAAACTGAGTAATAAGTTTTGCATAAGGTGTCTCTCCACATCCTGCACAGGCACCAGAGAACTCAAGCAAAGGTTGTTTGAACTGACTGCCCTTAACTGATTCCATCTTAACAGCAGTGCTGAGCACATCTTCGGGTAATGATATAAAAAAATCAACATTCTTGTTTTCACCAGCAGCTCGTTCCTCTTCAATGGGTTTCATTACCAAAGCTTCCTTGGGGCATTCATTCACACAGTCCTCACAACTCACACAGTCTTCAATAAAAATCTGCAGCTTGTAATCGTACTTGTCTCCATCCTTACCAACAGCTTTTACTGTCCTGAATGTATCTGGTGCATCCTTTAGCAATGTATGGTCTATGAGCTTTGGTCTTATCGCAGCATGAGGACAAACAAATGAACACTGATTACACTGAATACAATTTTCCGATATCCAATGAGGAACTATAGGAGCGACACCGCGCTTTTCATACTTGGTAGTACCAGAGGGTACAAAGCCGTCAAAGGGCATCTTGGAAACAGGAATATAATCACCCTTATCACGCATAATGGGCTCCATTACCTCTTTAACAAAATAATTTGCATCATCTGGTACCAATTTTTTAACAGTATGATGTTTCTTAGGAATAGTATCAGGAACAGGAACTTCTTGCAGGGCCTCAGCTGCTTTATCCACTGCTGCCCAGTTCATTTCTATAACCTCACTTCCCTTTTTCCGGTAAGTCTTATCAATAGCTTCTTTTATCATCTTGATTGCTTTTTCCCGTTCTAAAACATTTGAAATAATAAAAAAGGCTGCCTGCATCACAGTATTAATACGCTTGCCCAAACCGATATCTTTGGCAATCTCCAGAGCATTGATATTATAAAATTTAATCTTCTTCTCGATAATAGTCCGTTGCATATCTTCAGTTAAGTTCTCAAATACTTCATCCTTGGACCAGTTTGAATTAAGAAGGAATACTCCCCCTTCTTTAATACCTTCCAGAATATCATACCGGCCAATAAATGCTTGATTATGACAGGCAATGAAATCAGCATTCTGTACTAAATAGGGTGATTGAATTGGTGATTTACCAAAACGCAGGTGGCTACGTGTGATTCCTCCTGATTTTTTGGAATCGTACTGGAAGTACCCTTGAGCATACATTTCAGTATTGTCACCAATGATTTTGATGGAATTTTTATTAGCACCAACAGTCCCATCAGCACCCAATCCCCAAAATTTACAGGCAATTGTACCTTCAGGAAGTGTATTGATATGTTCTTTCACTTCAATTGAGGTTCCTGTAACATCATCAGTAATACCTACAGTAAAATCATGTGTACATTTCCCCTCGAGATGATCATACACAGCTTTAATCATAGATGGAGTAAACTCCTTGGAAGAAAGGCCATAACGACCACCTACAATAACCATATCCTTTTTATCCTTTAAAGCAGCAACTACATCAATATAGAGTGGTTCACCAATTGCCCCAGGCTCTTTAGTCCGATCCAGGACTGCAATTTTTTTAACCGTCTTTGGGATAGCTTCAACAAAATGCTTTACTGAGAAGGGTCTGTACAGTCTAACTTTAATCAAACCCACTTTTAAATTTCGATTCGCAGTAAGCCAGTTTACTGTCTCCTCAATTGCTTCACACCCACTGCCCATGGCTATGATAATTTTATCAGCATCAGGAGCACCAACATAATCAAAAAGATGATACTGTCTTCCAATTTTTTTCGCTACAATATCCATATACCCCTGGACGATATCAGGTGCAATCTTATAATACTTGTTGACTGTTTCTCGACCCTGAAAATAAACATCCGGATTCTGTGCACCTACCTTTACTCCAGGTGTTTCAGGATTTAAAGCCCGGCTTCGAAATTCCTCAACGTATTTCACATCTACCATTTCTGCTAAGGTATCGTAATCAATGACTTCAATCTTTTGGATTTCATGTGAGTTACGAAATCCATCAAAAAAATTTACAAATGCGATCTTTGATTTAATAGTCGCAAGATGGGATACAATCCCTAAATCCATAATCTCCTGAATCGAACTAAGAGCCATTAGAGCCCATCCTGTATTTCGAGCTGACATTACATCTGAATGATCCCCAAAAATTGATAATGCCTGACAGGCCAGTGATCTGGCCGATACGTGAAAAACCGAAGGCAACATTTCACCTGCAATCTTATGCATGTTAGGTAACATAAGCATCAGTCCCTGAGAAGCAGTGAAGGTTGTAGTAAAAGCACCTCCGGATAATGATCCGTGTACAGCCCCTGAAGCACCAGCTTCTGACTGCATTTCAATGACATCCACAGTTTGACCGAATATATTCTTTCGACCATTCGCTGCCCAGACATCAGCTAATTCACCCATTCCAGATGAAGGAGTGATGGGGTAGATTGCTGCAACATCACTGAATGCATAGGCAACATGTGTAGCAGCTGTATTTCCATCCATAGTAACTTTTTTAAATTTCTTCATAATATTCTTCCCTTATTAATTATTGTTTATTAAAAACTTAAAAATATTTTTTTACTATTAAAATTAATAAATAATCAATGAATCAGATAAAGCATATCTCTCACTGCAGCCTCCATACCGATTGCGATTGCTCTGGAAAAAACTGCATGTCCTATATTTACCTCTTCAACAGCTGAAATACTAATTATATCATTAATATTTTTATAGGTTAGACCAGATCCTGCAATAACACCAAGATTCAATTTCCCTGCTGCTAAACACAATGAAGATAAATTTTCAAGCTGTTCACTGCGCTCATTATAGTTTTTAGTTTTATTAAATTTATTGAGACTAAACTCAACATAATCACAATTCAGTTTTGATACCTCTTTTAACTGTTGAATCCGGGGATTAATCATTACATTAACAATAAAATTATGAGAATTTAAATTTTCTACAATATCCAAAATTTTGTCAAAACGGCTGACTATATCAAGTCTGCCCATTTTCCCTGTGCTATATACTTCCGTAGGTATCAAGGTTACCATATCAGGAGCAATAGAAATAACCATTGAAACCAATTTATCTGTAGGTGTAATCCTAATATTTAAATGAGATTTTACAGCTCCTTTTAATAAACGAATATCTCTTTCAGTAATAGGATTTAACTTTTCATTTAATGAACACACAATTCCATCAGCCCCTCCAAGTTCTGCTAAAATTGCTAAGCTTACTGGATCAGGCTCACTACTTCCCCAAATTTGACGAAATGCTGCAATACAATCAACACTTATACTTAATCTCGCCATAAACTCACTCCCTTTTTTATTTTACAACTTTTGAAACATTCACAAATCTAAAACCTTTTTTTTGGATATTGGGAATTTCAGTTTGTAAAACTTCTAAGGTTAATTTTGAACAATGCCCTATTCCAATGGCATACCCTCTCTTTTCTGCAATCACAGCAAGCTGCCATAATCTATCTTTGATAGTATCTTTGTTATTTTCTGTATCTATAAAAACATCACGTTTAGCTGAAGGAATATTAAGCTCTTGAGCAACATCAAAAGCAACCGAATTAGCAGAAGTCCTGCTGTCAATAAAAAACAACTCTTTCTGTTTAATTCTTTTTAGAATTATCTTCATTATATCTCGATCTTCTGTTATTTTTGATCCCATATGATTATTAACTCCAACTGCTCCAGTAATATCATTAAATGCTTTCTGAATGACTCTGTTAATTTGATATTTGTTCATATCTGATAAAATGATTAATTCCTCTCTTTTATATTGTTGCTTAATTGGCTCCATAGGTAAGTGTAAAATCAACTCACAGTTTCTTCTTTTAATCTCTTCTACAATTTTTGAAGAATATCTTGTACCAGGAATAACCGAATAAGAGAGTTCAGCACTAATATTAAAAAAATCTTTGATAGTTGAATTATATTGATATCCAAAATCATCAATAATCAATGCTATTAAACCTTCTCCCCATCCCTTTTGCTCTTTATGTAATATATAAATTTTTATAAAACATGAATCACCATATTTCACATTAAGTGATATTCGATCAAAAATAGGTTCACTGCTCCCTGAAACAATCTGTGCACCAATTGCTTCAAAACTCATCTTGAGAGTAAGATGAACTGATGGAATTGGTAAATCTGCAGGAACTCTAACATACCATACTTGGCTACCATTACTCAAAGGATAAAGTGTATACTCTACATCGTATGAATCTAGAGCTTTTTTAAATACCTGTTTTAAAAATTCCTCTGAATACTTTTTTTCCTGTCTTACATTGACAAAATTCCTGTCTTTATTTTCTGAATGATTTTCTGTTATAATCTTAACAATAAATAAAAATATAAAAAATATAATTAAAAAAAATAAGATAAAATTATATTTTTTAAAATTTTTCACCCCAACCTGACATTTAGCATAAATACCCATTAAATTTGATATTACAATAACAATTCAAATCATACAATAACGCCAGATTTTAATAATAAAATCTGGCGCTAATTATATGCTTTAAAATCTCATCAAAATCCAACAATTAGTTATCTTTTTCCTTATTACTTTTAGTAGTTTCATTTTCCTGATCTGATTCATCTGATTTTTCTAAATCAACTTCATCTTCTTCCTCTTCTCTATCTTTGCGCTCAAGAAGGTTCTCATTATCCTTTATCTTTTTAAGAATGATAAATATTACACTGTTTCCACTATTAAAAATTGCAATAGGATAAGAAAGTAGATATCCACCAATAAAAATTAGGAACATTGCAACTATCCAGGCAGAGATGTTCATTATTGCTGACACTTCAATAGGAACAAAAGTCCTAGTAAAGAAAAAATAGGAAGCATATTCTCCTAAAATTGATTTTGACCATAAAATTGCTGGATATACCCAATTTTGGAGTAAATATGATGCTTTGTAAGAGAGATCAACAAACTTCTCCCCCATTCCCCATATTAAGATCATATTCATTAATTTCCAAGCCTGTTTGAAAAAAAATGACATGAATAAGAATCCAACTATAGATACAGCAATTAATACAGTTTCATACATTATTAAACGCCAAGGTTGACTGTACATAGTTGAGAAACTCTGAAAAATGCCTTCAAAAGCATCATCATCAGTAGTTGCTAATATTGATGGTGTAAGCAGAAATGATACCCCTAATCCTAAAATAATAAAGATAAGAAAGACAGAAGCTGCAAACCAAATAAATGTGAACAATGAAATTCCTAACACACCCAAAAATGGAATCCATTTCCCAATCAGACCAATCACTATACCAATTAATCCAGTTATAAAAACAATTGCTAATATGGATAAAGGAGTAGCTATAATTGAGCCCATTTTGGAAAAGCTAAATTTAAATGAATCTTTCCAGGTATAAAAGGTAAATCCCTTTAGATTCATATAAACAGCTCTTGCAACTGCACTACTTGTTATCATCCAAAACAGAACAAAAATTAATATTCCCAGTCCAAAAAAAACATATCCATACCAAGAGAGATGATAAGTAGCAATATGTGGTAAAAGTCCATATCGCATCCACACTGTATTAAATTGTGTACCAGTAGTTAAAATTGCAATGTAAGTAAAAATCAAGTACCCCACATAACCAAAAAATAGTCCCACCGATTGTATCCACAATCGTTGTAAACTTAAAGCTAATCGAGCAGCTCTAAAGATATCTCGAAAATCAAATCTTAGCTTAACCATTTTGGATGCCTCCTAAATTATTTCTTACTTCGTAGGCAGAATCTTGTACATCCCTGTTCCGCAATTCTTACATTTACCTTTCATTGCTGGTCTTCCATTTTTCATGGTTACTTTTTGTGCATCAACCATTTCGGACTTCTTTTTACACTTTACACAATATCCAATTTCAGCCATGACTAATTCCTCCATTTTTTTTGTTATTGAATTTCTTATAAAATGAAAAATATTATGCTAAAAGTCAATAGAAAAAATTAATTTTTTCTATTTTTTCTTATACAAGAAGAAATAATCTGTGCACATAAAACTCCTACCCAATCTGCTATTATATCACTATATGATGCTTTCCTTCCTGGAATAAAACTTTGATGAAACTCATCCAATACTCCCTACATTGAACCAAGGAAAAAAACAATCAAAAAAGTATTAAATAATTTTATATTTAAGCTTGTAAATGATCTCTGCAGGAAAAATCCCAAAAAACCAAACTCAATAAAATGAAAAAAATTATCTTTAAAAGAAAAACCTATATCAAATATCATTAAACTTGGAATGGAAGAAAAAATAAATATTACTAAACAATAAAAATTGTAGGACCATGAATTCAAAAAAAATTTTCATTCTAAATCTTTAATTGAAATAACTCCATCTTTATTAACTCATTTACAATACTATTACCTACAATATTAATCAATTCTGATTTTTTTTGCAAGATTTTTTACTTGATTGATAAATAATTTTATATTATTTTTAAACAGTTTCAATTCTATAATAAAAGAGTTAAATTTGGATAATTTAAATAAGAAAAAAGAAATAAATAATTTAATTCAAAAAGCACTAATAGGTGATGAAAATGCCTATACAAAACTTCTAAAACGATATAAAAACGGAATATTCAAAATGATTTACCAGATGATTAAGAATAAAGAAGAAACTGAAGATATAGTCCAAGAGACCTTTATAAAAGCTTTTAATTCACTTCACAGTTATAATACAAAGTATGCATTCTCTACCTGGTTGTATAAAATCGCCTATAATCATTGTATTGACAAACTACGAAAGAAAAAATTAAAAACACAATCTTTGGATAAACCAATTGAATTAAAAGAAGGTAATGTAAAATTTCAAATTAAAGATGAAAGATATAATCCTGAAAAATCTGTTATTTTAGATGAGAAAAAAAATAAAATTGAAATCACTATAAAATCATTACCAATAAAATATCGAAAAGTTATAATGTACAGACATCATGAAGATAAATCCTACGAAGAAATCAGTAAAGAATTAAATATTCCTTTAGGCACAGTGAAAGCACGGATTTTTAGAGCTCGTGAATTATTAAAGAGAAAATTGAAAGAAAATCATTATCTCTGAATCTTAATCAAAATTGAATCCAAATAAAAATATTGTTATAATTTAGACTAAGTTACTTATCAACTTACAGTAACTCCTGATCGAGCATAGCAGGTATCTACATTTTAATTATCTGAACTCTATTGTGGCGAACTGGAATTAAATCTTTCTTTAATGGCTGTAGCGAAAAGTGGTATCATTATCTCATGATGACCAATTATCTTATAACTTTTTCCACCTTTAGAAATTGGCCTTTTAAGAACATTCTCATTAGGTCGATAATGATCGTTCATATCAAAACAGGCTGTTATAAAATCCTTTACTTCTCCATAAATATTTCTTGCTACGCTTAAAGCTTTAACAAAAACCTCTGGTAAAATCACTGCTGATCCAAATAATAAAACAACACTTTTATTATCAAGTTTAGAGATTAAATTCGCCAAAATACGAAAATCACGCATACTCACATCACCAATTGCACTCCCTTCTGCAGAAGGATGCTGATGAACAATATCTGTCCCCAAAGCCACATGAATTGTAACAGGAATGCCTAATCTATAAGCTTGGCCAATAATACTATTGTCAACAAAAACAGGATTTTTTTCTATAATAAAATCCCCAGCAGCCTCACCAAAACCCATACTATTTTTCTGCCCTACCTTTGTAATTTTATTGATTAAATCAGCCGTTTCTTTAACCATTCCAAACATCCCGGTTTTCAAAGTCATATTAACATCTTCAGAAGTTTTACCAAAAAATGCAAGCTCAACATCATGAATACAGCAGGCTCCATTCATTACCAAACCTTGTATTATTCCATTCTCCATAAGATCAATAATCACAGGGTTCAAACCAATCTTAATTACATGCGCTCCCATCATTAAAATAACTGGACTCGAACAACTAACCGCTTCAAATACCTTTTCAACCAATTCCCTTAAATCCTTACTCTTCAAAACATCTGGCAAAGTATCCCAGAATTCCTTAAAAGTACATCCAAGTGATGTAGGATTTGCACTCTGCTCTATGCTGAATTTACTTTTTCGTTTATCAATTGTAATAGTTTGTATTTTAGTTAAATCAATTTCTTTATATTTGCCCATACCTTAATACCACCTCCTAAATATTCTATTTCATACATTCGATAAAGAATTCCCAAAAAATTTGACAGGATTGCTGGATAATTAAGATAAATAAAATTTTTATTATCACTAGCAATGTAAAACTCCAAAAAACTCTGATAATTTTATAAATTCAATCATTAAATATTTCCTATTTAATCTTGTCTATTTTGTTAATCCAGTTAAAATTTTACGTCATCATATTTATGAACTTATACACTAAGTAAAACTATATTTACTAAAAAGTTTTATATTATAATCAACTATAAACTTTTAGGCTTTATTACTCTCCACCCGATTCATATGACTTTAACCGTGCATCAATGGATCCGATAGGGAGCTCGCTCTTCATAAGAACAGGCATCCGCCTTTTATCATCAGTGAGCCAAATTGCCAATCTGCCTTTTCTATTAAAAACTCCCTTTTCCCGCATAATTGGTTCAACAATAATACAATCAAATTCCCCGGCAGGGACTTTTACCCGATCTTTTTTATGAACAAGTATCTTTAAAGGATATATCTTACCATCACCAAAATTATCAATATCAAAAGAATGCTTTACTTCCAAAGGTACCGTACGAACATAGTAAAATGAAGAAAGCACACCCTGAATAAACTGTGGTACGTCAATAGTATCTTTTTTGTAATAAATCTTTCTATTAATCTGATCGTATTCAACATACTGATCCGTATGGTATGAACCCTCTCTTAAATATTTCCTGAATTTCCAGGGAAATAATCCCTCCATGTCGATAAAAGTTTCAATTCTATCTCGGACTTTATAAAATTTATCCACAAATTTAGTTGACCTTGCTGTTGTTACAATGTGATAACAAGAACGACCATTGATGGTTTGAGTATCAGGTATGCTCATGGTTGCTGTACCAGCCACTAGTGGCCCAAAAGCCACTTCAAACACTAAACATTCTCCTTTCTGAAAAGCATTATTTTCTACCTTAGGAAAAACAATTGTATCACTAATTGAAGTTACAGTGTCAATGTTACTAGATATTGATATGTTTCTACCTATGTTTTTAGCACTCACTATGGTTTGGCTATTTAGCTTAATTCCTAAAATTAAAAAAAGAATTAAGAATAATTTCATAATAAATATCCTTGTAAATTTCATTATTCTTCAGATATTCTTATTATTTCAAGTATTATACGGAATATTTCTTTTTTTAGTTCCTTATAACATTTACGATACGTTTCCAATCCATACCCTATAGGATCATCAATTTCTCCTCCTTCTGTATTCTCTCCAAAATCTTTCAATAAATAGACTCGATCTTTGCAAAATGGAAAAAACTTTAAAATAAATTTTTTATGAGAATGTTCCATTACAAGAATCAAATCCGAAGATTCAATTATTTCCAGATCTATTAATTGTGTCATATGAGAAGATATATCAATTCCATTTTCTACTGATACCATAATAGAATAATTTGCTGCTGGTAAATGAGCAGGTGCCATTGTACCTGCAGAAGCAATCTCAATGTTTTTAATCTCATTTCTCTTTAAGTAATCTCTTAAAATTCCCTCTGCCATTGGGCTTCTACAACTATTACCAGTACAGACAAATAACACTTTGAACTTTTTATAACTCATTAAACTCTTCAATTATTTTATAGATTTGTGAACTCGCTACAGCCCCCTCTCTTTTTATCTCTGGATTATCACCACTTAAATCAATCACTGTTGAAACTATTGTTTTATTTCTTAAACCAGAATCAATAACTAAATCTATTCCTGATTTAAAATAATTTTCTAATTCCTCAATCGAATGTGCTGGTTTGAATCCAGTTGGATTTGCGCTTGTAGAGACAAGGGGCTTTTTAAACTTCTCGAGTAAAATTTTACAAACCGGATCAGAGGAAATTCTTAAACCGATAGTACCTTTTCCAGCAGTTAAAACATCCGGTACGATTGAAGAAACATTAAATATCATAGTCAAAGGACCAGGCCAGAATTCATCCATTAATAATTTAGCAACTTCAGGAATATCTGTGGTTAAATCATACACAGATGACTTATCATTAACAAGAATAATTAATGGTAATGAATAATCTCTTCCCTTTAGTTGATAAATTTTTTCCACAGCAAATGGATTTAAACCATCACAACCGAGTCCATAAACAGTCTCTGTAGGATACCCAATTACGGCTCCATTTTTTAACCTATTGACAATGTGCTTCAAAATATCCTCAGGTATATTATTTTCAGTTAGTTTATAATAATCCATAACATTTCTAGGTTTTTGGATCAATTAAATCTATCTATGTATAAATAATGTACATTATTAAAATTTCAATTTCAACAATCCAATTAAAAATTATTAGGTGACATTAAAATTGATTTATTAATAATTTTAATGAAAAATATGTAAAGAATGGATAAGAATACACGTGTTATAATTAATACTTGGTTTTTCTGGTGAACTTAATGATTTAAAATTGAAGATAGAAGTTTGAAGTTAGAAGATTAAGGATTAATGTACCGTCCTAAGAAAAGTTGATAAAATATCAACACATAAGTCACACTGAAAAGTATCAGGACATGTATTATAAATTATAAAAATTTTAAATAGAAACAGTATATTGATATTTTGGCAGTATAAATTTCATTATAATATCATTCTATCCATTCTGATTCGCTAAGTATTTTAATAACTTTTAAAACTTCGGAATTTAATTTCTCATACTGCATTTTTAATAATTTTATATTTGCATTCCCTTCATCTAGATTCATTTCTAATTTTGAAGCAACTTTTTTTGCTTTCATGGCTCCAATATTTTCTGAAGAAGATTTAAGGGAATGTGATAGTATTTCAACTTTCTTATAATTCTTCACGTTAATTGCTTCTTTTATAGCAGTAAGCTTATCCTGGGATTTATTTTTATATACACTGCATATTTTTTTATAAACATTTATATCTCCATCAAGCTGATCCAAAGCCAGGTTTGAATTGATCACATCTTCTGCATTAAATAGGTCAAATTTTTCATATAATGTTTCTGCAGCAATTGTTTGCTCAACTTTACTATTGATAGGCTGAGAAGACACATATGAATTAATGATTTTCAATAATTCAGCCTTTTTAACGGGCTTGGAAATATAATCGTTCATTCCACTAGATATACATCGTTTTTTATCCTCTTTGAAGGCACTAGCAGTCATAGCAATTATGGGGAGTTTACTATAAGAATTATTGGAATCTCTAATTTTTTTTGTTGCTTCCAATCCATTTATAACCGGCATTTGTATATCCATAAGGATAATATCAAAATGCTTTTTTCCTAATACATTCAAAGCTTCTTGACCATTATTAACAATCGTAACGATATAACCCTCTTTTGTGAGAATTGCTTTAGCTAAATGTTGATTAATTTCATTGTCTTCGGCAAATAATATATGAATTCCTTTCTTCTCTGCAAATTTTTCTCCTTTTGGATCAGAATCTTTTTTATCTAAACTTGAAGGTTGAATAATCCCTAATACAGTTTTCATAAATTCATCTTTTTTAACTGGTTTACTTAGATATGAATAAAATCCATTTTCTTCTTCCTTAGTTTTAAGAGACAACTCAGTTAATGGTTTTAGTAAAATAATATCAATATCATTCCATCGAGAATCGGATAGTATTTTCTTACTCAATTCTAAACCATTCATTTCAGGCATATAATAATCAATTACAATTATATTGACCGATTTATTCTTTTTATAAGTTTTATCTAACTGCAATAAAGCATCTTTTCCATTATCAGCAGTAACTACATTCATACCTAGAGCAGTAGCCATATCTTTCATAATCATCAAATTTGTATCATTATCATCTACAAAAAGTATTTCTGTCCCCTTCAATGTACAGAGTATATTTTTCTCTATCTGAGGTGATTTTTTGTTACCGGGTTTTAGTTGAATCACAAAATGGAATGTACTGCCAACACCTTCTATACTTTCAACCCACAAAATTCCAGACATCAGGCTAACTAATTCTTTTGTTATTGCTAATCCCAGACCTGTTCCCCCAAATTTTCTTGTATGGGATCCATCTGCTTGATTGAAAACTTCAAATATAGAATTTATCTTGTCTCTAGAAATTCCAATTCCTGTATCAGATAAAGCAAAATGCAAAAACAAACTTTCATTTTTATCAAAATCACTACCTGCTATTCTTTGTTTTTTACATCTCTTAATTAGGGTAGAATCAGCCAAGGATACTTTTAATTCAATATGACCTTGTTCAGTAAACTTTATTGCATTTCCCACTAAATTGATAATAATTTGTTTTAATCGGGTTGGATCCCCTTTTAATGCTATAGGAACATCAGAGTTAATATAATAAAATAATTCAAGATCTTTATTGTATGCTTGAATTGCTAAAGGATTTATACTATTATCAAAGGTTTCATTAAGATTAAAATCAATATTTTCTAAATCAAGCTTTTTAGCTTCAATCTTAGAGAAATCCAAAATATCATTTATAAGTCTTAAAAGTGATTCAGCAGATTGCATACTTGCTTTTACATATCTCTTCTGTTCAGAAGTAAGTTTAGTATCTAATACTAATTCACTCATACCAATTATACCATTCATAGGTGTTCGAAGTTCATGACTCATATTTGCTAGAAATGCACTTTTAGCCCGGGTAGCACCTTGTGCTTCATCTTTTGCTTCACTTAACTCTTTATATAATTGAGCGTTTTCAATTGCTATGGCAATCTGTGTACTGAGAATTTCCATTGATTTTACATTAGTTGTATCAAAAGTATTATATTTATCGCTTTGGATATCAAGAACTCCAATAATATTATTTCTACTTTTTATAGGTATAGCAAGTTCAGATTTTATATTTCCGTTTTCATCAGATTGATAATCCTTAATTTTATTAACATTATTAACTAATTGGGTTTCTCCCTTATGAGCAGCTTTACCAACTATATCTTCACCTACAACCAACGATACTGTTTCAGAAACAGTATTCTTCTGGCCCCCTATTTTAGCTTTTTGAGTCAAACATTTTTTCTTACTATCAAATAATAACATTTTAACACAGTAGTAATTGAATGAATCATGGATAGTTGTTACTATCTCTTTTAATACTGCATCTAACTCCAATTTGCTACTCATTCGCTGACCTAGTTTATAAAGCAAAGCAGCTTGAGTAGCCCGTTGTTGTGCTAATTGTTGTAATCTTTTACGTTCAATAATTTCACATTGTAATTTTTTATTAATGGAATCAGTTTGTTCTTTTTGCTTCTTTATCTCTTCATTTGCAAAAAATAACTTTTTTTGATTTACATCACTAATATTAGTTAATCTTATTATTTCTTTCAGTAACTTTTCATATCGATTTGATAAATATATAAACTCCTGTAAAAATTCATTTTTAGTAATATTTTCTTTATTAATAATCTCTTTTGAATTACTAAGTATACTAAATTCTCTATGATATATTTGAGAATTTATAGATTGTTTTTTTGATTGATTACTCATCAACTTCCTTATCGATTTTAACAGATATTTCACAAAATGATAAAAATTTATTTATCGACTTCAGACTCAAATCTAAAGGATTTCCTGATTTTCTAGCTATGTCAATCAATCCAACACCCGAATTATTCATATTACCTTTCCGATTAGTTTTCAGTCTTTCTTTATAAAACTTTTTCAATTCTTCCTTATCTAATGAATTAATTTTAGTAATCAAATCAGTCAAGTTAGATACATTGTTATTCTTAATTAAATTTCCAGAAGAGATAGTGTAGTGTATTCCATTTGATTTCAATATAATAATGCCACTCCCTATACCATCTGAATAATAAACATTACCATTTTTATCAGCAGAATGTCTAACAATATTCTGAAATAATTCTATAAATACAGAAAATATCTTTCTAACAAGGTAGTTTTTATTAGCATTGAGGAATATTTTATCTTTTATTAACTCTACAAATCCAACCAGAATTTCCTGTGATATTAATCCTTTTAATTCGAAGATTATATTTTCTTCCCTCCCCTGCTGATATTTTTCATATAAATTTAACATATTCATACTAAACTCCTTTGTTATATAAATAATATAACAATATAGTTACAATTTTTTATCATTGTCATTCTTCTTTATATGACATAAAATTTACTAGCAAGTCATAATCTTCAGCCAATTCTTTTCCTGTCTCTAAAATATCTTCATCCCCTTCTCTGTAAAACCATTGTATTTGAACTGAACCACCTGAAGTATGATACTCTTCAAGAATTTCAAAAATATCTAAGATACATTTTGTAGAACTCGTATTAAGATAATCAATATCTAATTCAACTTTCAATTTTTTATTGTGTTCTGCAATATACCTCTCTAGAGTATCAAAAACTGGCTTAAAAAACTCCAATGCATTCTCAGGATAGGAAGACCCACTCATCTTCAATATACCTTCAGAAACATTAAAATCTACCTCCAGTGTATATTTTGTTCTACTGATTTGTAAATTCTTCATTTATTACCTCCAATTATAACCCTTAATATTTTAATATCGGTTATATAGTTAATATATAAAATAATTGCCTTCTGTACCCTTATCTACTGTAACGGAAACAACAAAAAATGAATCTTTGTCATTAAGCCTCTTAATATCATAATTTAAAGCATGGTCCGTTTTTCGCACAATATCAATTAATCCGATATTTGCCCCATAACTTTCTTTGAAATATCTGTTTTTTAAATTTTTTTTATAGAATTGTTTTAAAGCCTTTTTATCTAGTTGATTGATTTTATCACATAACTCTTTCAAGAGAATGATTTTAACATTTTTAATTAGATTACCAGCAGTTAATATAAAATTATTTTTATTCTCACAGATCATCAAAATACCTTTACCAATCTTTACACTTTCATTTTTATCATATATCCTCTCAGCAGAATATCTCATAATATTTTGTGAAAATTCAATAATAATGAAAAATATCTTTTTTATAGCTTCAATATAGATGAAATTCTTAGCTAATCTACCCTTGTAGAGTTCTAAACAATTAACCAGTAAATTTTGATCAATAAAGCCATTTAAAAATAATACAACATTCTTTTTCTGCATTTTTTTATAATATCCAAAAATATCCTTATTGGTCATATATAAATCCTAATTTTAAACATATTAAGTTTATATCATCCACTTTCAAAATAATATATTTTATTTCACCCTATCTTAAACTAACTAATCTTTATATCCTTCAATACCTATGTATTTAGATTCTTAAGGATCAGTATAACCATTTCAAAAGACCAAAAATAAGAAAAATCATATATCTTTATTAACTCCCTCATATTATCATCATATTTTATTCTCAAGCTTCATAAGAAATCAAATTATATTTTTAATACAATATTCAAATTCAAATAATAATTTTGCAATAAATATACCAAAAAAATATATTCTTTACCTTTTTCATATTAGTCTCTACAATATAAAAGGTAAATTTAATTTAACTTTTCTTAATGAAATTAATTATTAGTTAAACTGCTGTTATTTATAATTTTATAGATTTTATTATTTTAATTCTACACAAAATATATTAAAATGGTTTATTTTTTTACATTAAATAATTTATTATTATAAAATAGATATATCTTACTCTATATGGAAATAATTACCTATTATGATAGTTATTTTTTAACTGATTAAAAAATCTCTTAAATATAAGATATTTTGACATTGATTATAATAGTATACATTATCTTTCATTATCTTAAATAAAATCAATATCTCCATCATTAAACTGCATTTTATATAATTTCTGATAAATCTCACACCTTTTTAATAATTCTTTATGAGGCCCGAAATCAACTACCTCCCCATTATGTAAAACAACTATTTTATCAGCATGAATTATTGTAGAAAATCGATGAGCAATAACAAGCGTAGTACGCTTCTTCATAAGATTATCAATTGCCCCTTGTACAAGTCTCTCAGACTCTGTATCAAGAGAAGAAGTAGCTTCATCTAAAATTAAAATTGGAGGATTCATTACCACCGCTCTTGCAATTGCTACACGTTGCTTCTGTCCCCCAGAAAGCATTACTCCCCTATCTCCAACTATAGTATCATATCCTTTCTTCATCTCAATAATAAAATCATGTGCATTAGCAACCTTAGCAGCATTTATAATCTCTTTTTCTTGAACATTATTACTTCCGTAGGAAATATTATACCTTATAGTGTTATTAAAAAGTATGGGTTCTTGAGCTACCATTCCAAATAATTTCTTTAGGGGAATATTTTTAATCTTACGAATATCTATTGAATCAATTGTTATTTTCCCTTTAGAAACATCATAGAATCGGGGAATAAGATCTACCAGTGTACTCTTTCCTGCCCCACTTAATCCAACAAATGCTACTATTTCTCCTTTTTTAATGGTTAAATCAATATCCTTCAAAACATAACTCTCATCATTATAGCTAAACCAAACATGATCTATTTCAATGGAATGGTTAAAACTGTGCAACATACCAGCATCAGGAGCATTGTAAATCTCGGGTTTTATATCAATGATTCTAAAAATTCTTTCAGCAGCAGCCAGTCCGGATTGAAAATCACTGAAAACCACGGTTAGTTTTTTCAAAGGTTGAAACGAAGAAAACAGGATAACTATAAAACGAATAAAATCCTCTGGAGCTAATCCCCTTCCCAATAAAACCTGCGAACCACCATACAATAGTAAAGCAATGGCTGTAGTAACTCCCAGGATTTCATTCAATGGAGAAGTGAGTTTTTGTAATGATTTTTGTCTTACAATTAACCGGTAATACTTTTTTGTAGCTTCTTTGAATCTTTTGATTTCAAATTTTTCAGTTGCAAACGCTTTTACAATTCTTAAAACCGATACTGTTTCCTGAAGAATTGAAATAAATACTGCTGTCTGCTTGTAAGTTCTGTGACTTTTCCTCTTAATACTTTTACCAATTTCAGATATCAACAATGCCATAACAGGTAAAATTATAAGCACAAATAAAGTTAATTTCCAGCTAATGATAAACAAAGCTATTCCAAAAAGAAAAATCTGTATAGGAGAGACAATAAGATCACCCAATCCTTTAATCATTACATGACTTAATACTCGAATATCATTAATGGCAATTGAGGAAATCTCTCCAGCCTT
This sequence comes from uncultured bacterium, assembly GCA_964442615.1. GTDB lineage: Bacteria > Zhuqueibacterota > QNDG01 > QNDG01 > CAYUAG01 > CAYUAG01. Next base: position 8,897 of record CAYUAG010000045.1, on the reverse strand, counting down.
AAATCGATCATAAAAACTGAGTGATAATTTCTGTAAATGTTCGTAAAGATTATTACGTAATGAATTTACAATTCTATAATTAAGACGTACAATAAAAATATTTTTTAGATAAAAAAATATATTTTTCAACAAAAAGGCACAAAAAATAAAAATACAGACAATTTTTAAAGTATCTATCTTAGAATCTCGTTCAATTATTTTTCTGGTGGTTCTTTTTATAGACTTATTTAAATTAAAATTCTCTTTTAATAAATCTATCTTTTTTATTTTTTCTGTATCAATCTTACTAGTATCAACCTTATCGGCATCAACTTTCTGTTTTTCTACAGTTGTTTCCTGCTTAGAAAAAATGTTCTCAACAAAAGTAGCTGACAACCAGATTGTAACCAAATTAAAAAAAGCAAAAAGAATTGAACAAATTAAAGCTCCAACAATGAATACTTTAACCGATTTAAAATATACCAGAACTCTTTTAAATACTTCCATTATGTTCTCATTTAAATTATTTTATCTTAAAATTCTGAATGGTTAAATATAGAAAGTGCAATTCTTAAATCCTCAGGAGTATCAATCTCCCACCATTTCTTATCTCCTGTCTTTAAACCTTTAAAAGGAATACCTTGATCAATTGCCTCTTTTATGATTAATTCATAATAAGAATTTACATCTTTTTCATTGATATGTTTTTGTAGTTTTTTACAGAGATAATTATCAGAAAATTCTTTACTGATTTTATAAAAATTTACTGTTTTGTAAGCATTAGAATAATTAAACAGCTCACCCTGTTCCTTTGTTAAAAACATGCCATTAACACGATTATTGCTGTCAATTTTCACAACTGTACCATTCATCTGAGGAGTAAATTTATCTATTAATATAACATTACCAAATTTTTCCTGTACCAAATTCTTCATTATTCCTCTTTCAAAAAAAACATCAGCCTCAAAAAGACAAAAATCCTCGTGTAAATACTCTTCAGCCAACCAAAGTGAATAAATATTATTTGTCTTATCATAAATATCGTTTCTGACAAATAATAAATTTACCTTATCACCAAATATCTCTAAAAGATATTTCTCAAACTCATCTGCTAAATAACCAGTAACCACTATTACTTTATTAATTTCGTTCTCAATCAATGCTTCAATAAGGTTATCAATAATTGCAACATTATTAACCTGGATCAAAGGTTTTGGCTGTTCAACACTATACTCTCCTAATCTGAGACCCCTGCCTGCTGCTAATATTACTGCATCTGTCACTATTGCCATATTTGTTCCCTTTTTTGCAAAAGTTGTTCAACTATTTTTTTTACTCTGTAAGCTGATCTGCCATCAGTATGTGAAAAAATATATGCTTTATCCCTTTTTATTGCTTTTTTTCGCTGTTCGGACTGATTCAATGATTCTTCAACTGCTTGCCTTAAATCATCCTCTGGATTAAGATGGATAAAAGAATCACTGAGCCATTCTGAACTTTTATTTTCAAGTATTGGCTCTCCATCCCTATATTTATACTTTTCATCTGGTAAATTAACAATAATTCCACATCTTTCCAAAGCCAAAAATTCATTTATCACACTTGATCCATCACTAATCATGGTATCTGCAATAAACATATAGGGCAGGATATCGTGCTCTTCTGATTTAACAAGATGTAAATCAGAGTATTCAGACTCCATTTTCTCAAAATATGTATGGTGTGAATGGGATACATATTTACCTTTCCAGCTATAAGGATGCAGTTTTACAATAACGCAGTACTTACCTGCAAGTGAAGCGACTTTATCTCCTATTAAAAATATTGAGGTAGGTTTATAAGAAGGAGCATATAAAACTATCTTTTTATCTTTGGGAAAAGAAAACTTCTTAATTAATTTTTCCTTATTATAGAATCCATTAAAAAACTTATCCAATTTAGGTAATCCTGTTATATAAATATCGTGAGTTTTATCCAATCCATATTTTTTAAATTTTTCTACTCTGTATTTCCCTTCCACAAAACAAATATATTTTGTATTTTTCTGTTTTAAAAGATGTCTATACCGTAAAGTTTTTATCCCAGGTCCATGATCCATATTGCACAATAATGTATTCCCGAAACGCTTGGGCCTTTTTATCTGAGCTCCACAAAAAACAACATCAAATCCCTCTGGGGTATCAGTTATTCTAAATCCTTTATTTTCAAATTCAGTTTCTATCTTTTTTTTCTCTGATTTTAAAAAAATTTTTAAAATTCTTTTTTGATTCTTACCAACTTTTATGTAGAGATCATAATTATTATTTTTTTTAAACTCCTCATATAGTGGTTCTAAACTTGGCCAATAGTAATGCTGAGCAATATAAAATAAAATTTTTTTCATGTTAATTCCTTTTATTCCCTCTCTTCCTGTTCTCATAAATATAATTATTTCTATTAATAATTAAAATATTGTAAAAAATTATTTTCTTTTTCTAAAACGCACTCAAAGACACAAAGCCACAAAAATATTTCTAATGTAATCATTTATTATCTTTGTGGCTCTGCGGCTTTGTGTGATTTTTATAATCTTATTTTAATATTTTTTGCACCTTATGTGAATTTATTGTTATTAATTTTGGTTAATTGTCACCATAATTAAAAATGGAAAGACGATCTGGTAATTCACCCATAACTGAAAATATCACTCCATAAATGAACAATTCGATCCCAAAAGACTGACCAGTAAAAATATGATAAAAATATTGTTCAAAACCAACTATTAAAATGACAATAAAAACTGTAATAATCAGGCTGAATTTAGAAAAAGCCTGACTAATTAAAAATCCAAGCGGTAAAAAAAATAAAAAACAAAAGCAAATTCTTGAAAACCAAGTTTTTCCTAATCTCAACATAAATGGAAGATAATCAATATCTGCACGAACCAAATCTCTGGTTGGTTTACCATCAAAAAAAATTCTTTCAGTACCATGATCAAAAACAGCGATAATATGATGCAGTCTTATATCTGACAAAACTGATGGTGCCACCAGATTTATTTTGGTGCCATTCACTCCAGTTACAGGCGTTCTTACCCTCAGATGAATATTGTCTTTATTTAGAGCAAGAGTAAAATTTCTTTTCTCTGTATTTTTTGAAAGCGATACAATACGTACCGGACCTATTTGATTTAAATCTAAAGTTCTAAACCAGACTTCAATACTCACTTCAGAGGTTGATTGTAATCTGCTTATCAGTTTATCAGTACTAGTATAGCTTCTTACCTTGGATGTACTATCAATCCTAATTCCTTGTTTATTAATCCATTCAATATTTTTTGCTTTTAAATGAACAGGATTATCTTTATTTATCATATCATTAATAATATTTCCCAAACCTTCATTAAAACTGTAAAATAATATAAGACCCATTTCATCTCTTGACTGTATAGAATTATCTTTAGAACCTCTATTAAATAATTGTTTTACCTTATCAGGAGAAAGTCTTTGATTGTAAATGGCAACACTAAAAATTTCTCCTTTCCAGGCACGGTCAAGAGTAGCCTCATTTCCCAACAACAGAGGATAAGAATGATCCCAGTTTTTCATTGTATTAGCATGGTAAGGATAGAAAAAAAGGATAAATATGAAAAAAATATATATAATCATAACTGATACCCGTAAAATCCTTTTACTCCATATTCTTTGCATACCTGTAAATATTTTATCTCTGAAAAATGTATTTTTCATTACTTTAAAACCAAGTAAAGTACCAATAATATTTGACAGCAAATCCCAAAAGGATGTAAAACGACCCGTAAAAATCTGTATGATCTCAATACTGCTGCTCAGTAAAATCCCTGCAGCAATTGGGAGATAAAAGTCAGTTTTTCGATTCCTTATATACTTTTTAAAAAGAAAAAAAAGAAAAATACCTAAAGGAATAAACAGGATGATATTAAAGAAAAAATCGAGTACATTTAACTGAAAAAACAACTCCAATCTTCTAGAAAAAGAGCAGGTAAAATATTTTTTAAAGGTAAGCAGAGAAAATTCAAATGGACTTAGGGTTATACTACCTATATACATTAAATATATAATAAAAAAATAAATAGTTGTAAAGCTATGATCACTATTTCTATTTTTGTAATACAAACCAGTTCAATCCTTTCTTCTTAAATATTTTTAATAAGAATTCTAATTAGAATTCTTATTCTCTTTTTATAGTCTCGAATGTAAAATCTATCTACAGTTCACTGCCGCAAGTTCATTTCTGATTTTTAATTGCTAATACAATCCTCTGCCAATCGTATTGTCTCCAAATCTCTTCTTTAAAATATCAACTGCTTCCGCAGCTTTTTGACGTCTTTTATCTTCAAAATTGAAAAGGGACAACTGATTTTCTTTATCTGGATAAAGCTGAGTAATACCTACACCAAGCAGTCGTATTGGTTGACCAATAATATTAAGTTTATCATAAAGGGACTTCACTTCCATGAATATGGTCTCACTTAAATTAATTGATTCGGAAAGAGTGGTATTTCTTACTAAGGTAGTAAAATCTGACAGTCTGACTTTTAAGAATATTGTTTTCCCGTAATATTTATTTCTTCGGAGACGAAATCCAACTTTTTCAGAAAGTTTAAGTAAGGTACTATGTATTACTTTCGGATCTGTCTCATCCTCCAAAAAGGTCTGCTCATTACTTATAGACTTTGCTTTACTTCCTTTTTCAACTTTTCTAGAGTCAAGACCATGTGCATTTCTCCACAAATCAATACCATTATTCCCAAAAATCGACTTCACATCTTCTTCAGTTAAAGAAGCAAAATCTCCTATGGTTACAATACCAAGTCTCTTCATTCTCATCTCTGTCTTTTTACCAATTCCCCAAAGACGCCTTATTGGCAAAGGAGATAAAAACTCTTTTATTTCATCAGGTCTAACAATCACAAATCCATCCGGTTTTTCCAGATCAGAAGCAATCTTGGCAGTAAGTTTGTTAGGAGCAATCCCAACCGAAGCAGTGAGTTTTTCCTCTGATTTAATACGAAATTTTATCTCTCTGCCTATATTTTCTGGATCACCTTTAAGTCTGCCAGTTCCGGTTACATCCAGAAAGGCCTCATCCAGACTGACCGGTTCAACCAGAGGAGTGTACTCCCTGAAGATCGCCATTATCCTCCGGCTAACTTCAGCATACCTTGTACCATGTACTGAGACAAAACAACCCTGAGGACATAATCTGTAAGCTGTTGAAATAGGCATAGCAGATTTTACTCCGAATTTTCTTGCTTCATAGGAAGCTGCTGACACAACTCCTCTTCCTTTTCCCTGTCTGGGATCAGCACCAACAATAACTGGTTTTTCTCTTAATTCAGGATTATCCCTCTGCTCAATGGAAGCAAAAAAAGCATCCATGTCTACATGTATGATATCTCTTGTTTTCACCTGAACTCACATATGGAATAGGGAGAATGGAAAAGGGAAGGTTAAAGGAAAAAGGATAAAGAATAGGTTTAGGTTTAAATTTATTGATTCCTTTCCTTCACCTTAACCTTAATCTCAACCTTAACCTATTCCCTCCTTCATTATCTCTTTTAATTCATAATTCATAATTATTTTCCTGATCATCTTCTATCTTCTGCTTGCTAACTTCTATCCGGTCCCTCCGGCTTCTCCAGCTTCTCAGGAGGATTTTTCTCCAATTGTTCTAAAATATACTGAACTGCCTTTTCCAGCATTGGTTCTTTTCCTGCTTGGATCAGGGTAGGATCATCAAATACTTCCATATCAGGTTCTACACCGTAATATTCGACATCCCACTGTCCTTCTGTATTAACATAGGAAAAAGAAGGTACAGCCATACCACCACCATCAATAAAGTGGGGACTGTAACTGTATCCTATCAAACCACCCCAGGTAGTCTTGCCCATAAGAGGTCCAAGTTTCATTTTACGGAAATAAGCAGGAAAGGCATCTCCACCGGATGATGAACGTCCATTGATCAGCATAATTTTTGGCCCTTCATGAACTCTTAAAGGAGTTGGATAAAGAGCAAGGTTTCTTCGTGCCCAATAATTCAGAACTGGATGGGACATATCAAATACCATAGGTGATGGAATTGATCCACCTCCATTATACCTTTCATCAATAATAAGACCCTGTTTTACAAACTGTTCCTGCCACCCTTTATAAAAGGACTCAAATCCATTAAATGAAGTATTGGGTACATAAATATATCCTATCTTTCCATTTGAAAGACTATCCACAATAGCCTGATTCCTTTTTACCCACTGCATATGGCGAAGACCCAGTTCTGAATCTATAGGTTGTATCTCAACAACTCTTGATCCCTGTACAGCTGGTTTAATGTTCAATCTAAGATCAACAGTTCTGTTGACTTTATTTTCCAGATATTTAAAGGGATTATCATCTGTTTTTATAATCTGATTATCAATACCAATAAGATATTCACCTTCTCCTACATTAACTCCGGATTCTGTCAAGGGTGAACGTAATGACTTGTTCCAGTTTTCCCCTGGAAAAATATTTTCAATTTTATAAAATTCACCATCACCAACCAATTCACACCCTAAAAGTCCCACATCAACTCTTTCCACCTCAATATTATCACCTGAATGTACATAACAATGACCTGCATTAAGCTCTCCTATAAGTTCACCAATAATATAATCAAGATCAGAACGAAGCACTACATGGGGTACAAGTACTGAATATTTATCATACATCCTATACCAGTCTACTCCATGCATACCAGGATCATAAAACCAATCCCTCATTATTCTCCAAGCATCTCTGAAAATCTGGGTAAATTCAATTTCCGGATCAATTTTTATAACCAAATCTTCTAAATCAAGTTTACCTGTTCCTGATTTTTGATTAGGTTCAACTGGTATTATGCCGTACATTTCACCGCTTCTATAGACAATATTTTTGCCATCTGAAGAAAGATAGTAGGTTCTTACCTTTTCCATGATTAAAGACTCTTCTCTCTTTTCCATATCAAATTTGTAAAGATCATAGTCCCGAAGATAAACAATACTACCCTTTACAGCCTTAAGGTTTCCATAGCGTCCGGTCTTAACCGGAATAGCATTTATTCGGTTTTTAAATCCTTCAAAATCAACTTCAATCCTTAGGTTCTCATCTTTATCCTCTTTTTGATTGGAATTCTCCTCACTTACTTTCACCTCATCACTTCTGGGAGCAAAAGGATTCTCCATATCAAACCTTAGAGTTCCAACATATAATTTAGCATCAAAATCTCTCTCCTCCCAGTTATATTCCCTGCGGGAGATAAAATAGATATAATCATCTTTAACTCCAAATACAGGACTATAATCATCTCTGGTATCATCTGTTAACTGAATTTTCTTATTATCATCTAGAGAATACAACCAGACTGAACTTAAATAATTTTTACTGGTTTTAGAATAAATAATCCATCTGTTATCAGGAGACCAGTTATAATCATTTATGGAAGAATAAGTACCTTGATCAATTAATTTTGTTTCTTTAGAAGCGACATTAACTATTCTGAGACGCAATTTTTTATCTGAAACCAAAATGTTTTCATTATCAGGTGACCACTCATATCCAGTAATCCAGCATTCTGAATTCTGAGTAAGCTGGACTTCCTCACCATTATTGTCATAATTTCTAATAAATAATTCATAATCCCCTGACTTTTCAGAAAGATAGGAAATATATTTCCCATCTGGAGACCAGTCAATATTGAATTCTCTTATTCCTGGAGTTTGAGTAATATTTCTTATATCACCATATTTTTTAGGAACAGAAAAAATCTCACCCCGGGCAGAAAAAAGTATTCTATTTGCTGAGGGAGAAGCTGCAAAACTTTCAATATTATCAGACACATTTTTATAAACCGGTCTTTTTAAAGGATTGTCACTGGCAATAGTAACAGAAAGCTTTTTCATTTCATCTGCACTGGTATCAAGAATATAGATATATCCTCCATTTTCAAAGACAATGTTTTTCTCTCCTCTGCTGGGCCATAAACAATCATATTCTGTGAAATCTGTAACTTTGGTGATTTTCTCTGTATCAATATCATACTTAAAAATATTCAGAGTTCCTGGCTCTATGGAATCAACCTCTTCTCTATCAGAAATAAAATAAATCTGGTCATCCACCCATAGAGGAAAACTATCAGTACCGGGATACTGAGTAATTTGCTTTATCTTGTTTATCTTCAGATCATAAATGTAGATATCCTGGGCACGACCGGCTTTGTATCTCTTCCAGGTTCTGAATTCACGGGATTTTATACTGTAGGCAATCATGCTGCCATCCCTGGACAGACTTGCAGGTCCTCCTTCAGGAAGCTGAAGCGGGATTGGCAATCCCTTTCCAGAAGCATCAACTAAAAAATATTTGCTTACCCGTTTCCCATAAGGGGTTCTATTGGAACGAAACAGTATTTTTTTGCCATCCGGAGTCCAGTCCACCGGAATATTATCCCAACCACCACGTGGGGGCATCTCTCCCACATCTGGATAATAGGTTAATTGTTCAGGCTCACCCCCCGATGAAGGCATAACATAAATCTGTCTGTTTCCTGAATAGATACCGGAAAAAGCTATCTGTTTTCCATCAGGAGAAAATCTGGGGAAAAGTTCTAATCCCTTAAAAGTGGTAAGATGCTGTGCTTCTCCACCTTGGGAAGATACTTTCCATAAATCACCTCCATAAACAAAAACAACCATATCCTTGTAGATATGAGGTTGTCTTAAAAGACGTGCCTCTTTTGCGGATATAGTTGAAAACGCCATAAGAAAAATAATATAACAAATTCTCTTTGTCTTCATACTATAACTCCTTCTTTAAATTTATGATTACGTATATTGAATTTTTTAGGATATATGTATAGTTTATGGTTGAGTTGTAGATGAT
>CAYUAG010000044.1:0-29458 GCA_964442615.1 uncultured bacterium | reverse complement strand
CAAAGAACAGATTAATAAAAATATTTATTTTTTTACTTGACTTTCAGCAAGTAGTGATTTTCACCGGTCGAACCATAAGTAATTATTAGGATTCATGTTATTCCACCAAACTCTCAAAATTAAAAAATGGAGTATGGTTCGATCCGTGTGCAAAATTGGGTTATATTTTCATTCTAACGTTATCCCAACATCCTTACCTTTCTAATTGATCTCTACATTGCTTCGCTGTTTATCCTTTTACTGAATGGAGGACTTCAGAAATGATATATCCCTTTTTCCCAAGTCAAATGAGAAAAATTATTTTATCGGAGCACCCGAGGAGGAAAATAGCGTCCAATTTTCGAGTACTCACAAAGCATTCCATTTTTGCAACAATTCAATGGTAATAGTTGTTTAACCTTCTTTCTTACACTTTTTATATTTTTGTTCCAGATAGAAAATGGAGAAAATTGTCAGAATTGTTATTAATATTGATCCTTCCAAACCGAAATTTGTACCAGTAAGAAATGGACTCCCTTGAAATTGTTGTGTAATGAGAGGTTTAAATTTCAAACCAAAAACTGGAAAACCAAAAATGGCGACTTGAAAGAAACTCCAACTAGCATGAAGGAAAATGGAAAACCATAAATTTTTAACATGAATATAATAAATCCCAAATAAATACCCAATCAGTAATAGATTAAAGATAACCAATACTGAAAGATATGGATTAGCTAGATGGACGACACTAAATAAAACAGCAGTAATTATTAATGCATTATATTTGTTAAAAGATTCCATGAGATTATTCAATAAATAACCACGAAACAATACTTCTTCAATGAGTGAAGCGATAAAAAAAATGATAAAAAACAATAATAATGCTATTGGATCAAACTGTATTTCAATAATTTTAAGCTGATTTGTCAATAAGAGAAAAACAAAACAAATGGCCATCAAAACAAAGCCCAACGCAATGCCATGTAATATATCTTTTCCTTTTTTTCGTAACGTAAAGCCCATTGATATCAACGATTCATTGTCTATGTATTTTCTAAAAATATATACGGTAAGTATAATTAATGCGAGGATTATGGAACGGGTAATTAAAATCCTTGGTAAAACATCATAGTGTGAAAATAGGCTTTTAACAATATAGTTGGCCAAATTTTGAGATAAAATAAAAACAATTAATGATGAAATAAAAAAGATGAGAGCTCTCAACCAACCTCTATGAATTCTTGGTTTCATTCTTACAATACCCCTATTATTCTATGAATAGATAATATAACAAGTTAGTATACGGTTTATGTATAATAACTGTAATATATTTAATCTTAGTTCAATAGTCAATAAAAATAGTGCATTTATGTAAATAGTTTTAATACATTTTTAATGTTATGCAGAAGCTGTTTAACATCAATATATTAATATTATCCATAGGCTCTTTCGAGGTTTACTATGCTTAAAATACCCGATAAAATCCGAGAACATTACACTGATTTTTTAAGGGAACATAAGGTTCCACAAAATGAATCGCCTTACTATCTCAAAAGGCTGAGATAGTATCTGGATTTCTGCAATAAATATTCACATAATCAATTTGTCTCCGGTATCTTATCAAATTTTGTCCTAAAACTGAAACAAAAAAATCAAACCCAGATATAATGCTACATATGATATTAGATAAATATTTTTCATTGCAATATGATTTATGTTAATAATTGATATTTTTGTATATTTGAATTTAAAGAGAATATGGTCATTTGTCAAGGAAAAAAAGTCAAGAATCTGAAAGGCATTCTATTTTTATTCTAATTGATAATAAAAATATTGATGGTATTAAATTAAAAATGTGAGTTATTCATACCGTGAAAAATATTTAATAAGGTAAAAAATTCTTGACATTAAATAATCATTTCTTAAATTAATATTAATAAATCAAGATAATGAGCCTCCCACTAATTTTGATTCGAAAACCTTATTTAAGATTAGATTACTGATATTCATCCTATTTTTTGAATTTACTAATAATTAATTTAAGGATCGTGTAATTAATTAGTAGGTTGAACTTTTAAATTATTAATGAGGGAAAAATGCACACTTCAGAAAAAAAGGTAGGTATAATACTGATTTTACTCCTTTGCTTTCTGTCTTTTTACTCCAGTTTATTTTCTCAGGAAAAAGAGAAGGTAAAGGTGTATACGGTTGAGGTGGATAAATTGAATTTAAGGGGAGGACCAGGAACAAGGTTTAAAAAAATAACCACCCTGGTTAAGGGAGACCTTTTAGAGGAGATAGATACTTCTGGCGCCTGGATAGAGGTTATTTGTATAAAAGGAGAGAATAAGGATAAAAGGGGATTTGTACATGAAGATTATATCTCAAAGTTTTTTTTAGAAGATATTCCAAGAGAGACTAAGGCTGAGAATATTCAGACTCCAACCCAAGATTCAGAAGATGTCTCTGATTATACCTATGGAACTGCTACACTTGTGGATAAAAATGATCTGAAAATCATAAAAAAAATCCAGGAAAAAATGCAAAAAGAGGCGCTTTTTTTCTTGAGTTTACTCAAACAAATGGAACCAAAATTGGAAAATGATTCCCTATCTGTAAAGGTAGTTGAAAAGGTGAAAGTTATTCAATTTAATGCGGTGGTATTGGATAATTTTGTATCGGGATCCAAGGTAATACACTATCCCTATATCAATGAATCCTTTATAGTTCAAGAGGAACTTGATGAATTTTTTCATATTGTATTACAGCAGGGAAGGACAGGATTTATCCATCGACAATTTGTTCAATATTACACTGAGTCCTCCAAGAGAGTGGTACTTACATTCCAGGGAGTTGATGAAAATGAGGTGGCAGGTTTGCTGAGTCAACTAAATGAAATTTTTCTTTCAATCTCTACTAATAAAAAGGTTGCAGATGTTATTGCAAGAAAATATAACCTTACCCACTCTAATTTGCTGGAATTTATTGATTATTACCAAAAAATCAATAAATACTATAAATATGCCAAGAAATTTTATGAAGAATTCGATTTGAGTAGGGAATTTAAGTATTTTGGAACCAAAAGATCCTTTTTAGATAAACTTACAGTATGGGGACAGTTGATGATTGGAGATGAAAGCAGGAAGACAGAATATGTAGCTGCAAACGCTCAATCTGAAGAAGTTGAGGGAAGTAACCAGGATATAAGTTTGGGGGCCTCTTATAATGTGAATGAGAACCTGGCTGCAACCTTATCCCTGAATAAACAGAAAGAGATTATGCTTCAGGAATTTAGTACCACTAATATCTTCGGAGATATTAAATATAAGGGTGTAGAAGACTTGGATCTGTTATTTCTGAGCGGATATAATACTTACCGCAGTCCTGATAATGAAAACGCTGAGTTTAACAGGATTACTATGGGTAGTAATCTAGGGTATAGGCTTTCGAATACCATGAATCTAAGTCTGGATTATGATCTCAACACCTATTCATATATTAATGATGAACAAAATAATTACAGTATTCATAGTATACATGGAGGAATAAATTACAGGCCTAAGTCGGATTTATTAATGGATATGAAGGTTTTGTTTGAGTCTGAATCCGGTGATTTAAGCAATCATCAGTTTACTCACATTAAACCCTATCTGCAGTTAACCAGCAGAAGGGATAGGAGATATTTCAAAACCCGTTTAGGGCTGGATAGTTACTCTTTTGAAGATTTTACCGAAAGTAATTATCAGAAAATCAGAGGAGAATTGAATTGGGGAAGCAACCGATCCAGTTATTTTCTGGGAGGTTTTTACAAAAATTTCCCAAATAAAGAGATTGGAAGTTACTGGCAGGCGAGAGCACAGTTATCAATTAATAGTGTAGATTTGAAGAAACGTATTAATCTTTCACTTTACAATAATTTTTTTCCTAATAATACCAGTAATAATTATACTAATCTACGTTTTGTCTTTGGTACCATGACCAGTAGTTTTAATATTGTAATTACTGCCTGGCATAATCCTGGTGACAAAGATGAGGAAGAAACAGTTAAACCTCATATTGTGGATATATATTCAAAATTTGATATTATGGATATATATTATTCAATGTTTGGTGTACACACCAAATATCTAAAGATAGGTCCAGTAATAGGAATGCATGCAAATATAATTGCTTCTGAATTTGAGGAAAAAAAGTGGTTCGAACGGGACGGTAATCTTTACCGGATAGGTGGTTTTGCCAATTTGAATTATCCAGTTAATGATAAAATAAGAATTATCGGTGATGGCACTTTTGAGTCTGGGTTTGTTTATACCAATAATTACACCGGCTTTAATGATGCGACTGGTGATATTGAGATAGATGCAGATGATCCTATTTTTTTAAGACATCCAGTGACCTATCAGATTAATTTTCGCCTGGATTATCAGCTGAGCCTGATAATAAACCTGGTACTGCGATGTGGATTTTATAAAGTGAGTACAGATTTTGATGAAATTCCAGGAAGCTATCCCCTGGAATCAAACTCCAGGTTCTACATTGTAGGTGGAATTAACTTTCGTCGCAACTAAAGGGAGGTTAACAGACATGAATGAAAAATACAGAAACAGGGTTAGGGATCATTTCAATACCATCTCTGCAGTAGGAGTATTGGTAGTTCTCAGTATTTTTTTCAACGGGATAGGATCAGCACAGCTGGATTTTGACCGTAACAAGTTTAAAGCAGAGCTTACTCGGAAACTTGAGGGTCACATCAACAAAAAGCTGGAAAAAGGGATTTGGGATCTGATAAACAGGGGCGAACAGATTGCAGATAAGCAGATATATCTGCGAGATCAGCTGCAGCCTCTGGTAGATGCGGGTATTCTGAAAAACACGGACAACATAAGCAAGCAGGCCTACGATCTCTATCTCACCTACCGGGATAGTCCAGATAGAAAACAGCAGCTGATGGATGATTTACAAAATAAGGTACACAGCATGTTTGTACCCGGGCTTGATAAGGAATCTTCGGAAATTGTTTCCTCTCTCCAATCTCTGTGGAACGAGTCAATGGGAAAGCTCAATAAAATTGTCAGTGCCACTGACCAGATTCAGAGTATGCCTGATGCCGATTATGTTAAAATCCTGAAGGATAACGGTCTCAGTGGGAGCTTTATCGACAAGCTGGAAAATATGGAAGTGGGAGGAAGAGCCTATATTCAGGATCTGACCGGCGGAAGACTGTCACCCGAGGATATGTACAAGATGTACACCATTATCAGGACAGGAATGGAATCAAAGAATCCCGGGCATAAAATTGATGCCCTGTTCAGCCTGGGTGCTGAATTCGGTGGTAAGATTCCTATACTGGGAAAGTTTGTGGAGCTCTATTTTAAGGTTGCCCAGGAGATGAATCGGGCTGTGGGAAGACTGGGAAGGATATTGAGAGACCGGCAGCAGGGGTGTGTAGGAACAGGGACTACAGGGCATATATCCAGCAGCTGGGAGGATATCCGAAGCAAACAGTTCGCTTCCCAGTTCCCAGGCCAGGAAGCATGTCCTGCGGAGAACAGGGTGGGAATTTACAAGGATATCTACCTTGATCAGAACAGTCCAGATTTTATCTATTTTTGGGTAGGAGGAAAATTTATAAAAGGGCTTCCCCACGGCGGTTTTGAGAACCTGAAAGCAATTATTCGGTGGCTGCGCGGTAACGAGCACCATAAAAAAGCCTCAGATATATCTTTCCTGGCAGCTGCCTACAATATTCCTCCGGGTTTTACTGCCCTGAAACAGAACGCAGAGAAAACGGCAGGGGAACTCCAGACAGAGGTTAGACGGATAGTTGGGAGCCTGCTGTGTGGCAAAGAAAAGGTCCAGCAGTTTTTACTCCTCGACCTGGGACTTGGCTCAATCATCAGGAAAATAGGCATGGATCAGGATCTGGTCACCTATTTCCCCTTTACCGATGCCCTGGTTAATAAGATCATCGAAGAGAGACTCTTCAAAAAAGCTGACCACTATGCAGAGGGAAGTTTCCACAGAGAGTGTGAGGATGCTATCACTCGTCTTAAGAATACAGTTGCAGCTACCATTGAAGGGACAGTATTGGACGGCAGCGGCAAGGGTATGCCTGGCATGGATATAGAAGTGACACCTTCTGGTAAAGTATTTGAAAACTGTTCACGTCTCACTTCAACCACTGGAGGCACTTTCCGGGTGGTGGTGTTAAAATCACCTGCTGAATCCTTTACCCTGTCCCTGAGGGCCGTTTCTCAGGATGTTACAGGAGAAGAGAAGTCCCTCACCCTATCCGGAAAAAAGACGACTTATACCATAGAGCTGACAGTGGAGAAACCTGGGGTGAAAAGTTTGACCATTACCCCGGTGGAAGCAGAAATTAAAATAAAGCAGACTGTAGGCTATACAGCAACAGCAGAATTGGAGGATGGAACCGTAAAAACAATACCCCGCAAACTGATCAAGTGGGGAGGAGCAGAAAAAGGTATATTTACAGGTACTAAATCCGGTACTTTCACCGTCACTGCCAGTTACGGAGATGCCTTTGCCCAAGCTCAGGTAACAGTGGAAGAAGAAGAGGAAAAAGATCTGGATGAGGTAATTGATGATATCGAAGGGGATAAAGAGGAAGGTGAAGATCCTTGTGATCCAATAGTCATTAAGGCAAAACTGGAGCAATTTGAAACCATGAAATCCAATCTGCTCGCTAAGTGTAACCGATTTAATGCAGCCTCGGCTAAGTTCTTTCAGGAAATTAACAGCAGACGGTCAGTTCCTTGTGATAATAATATGGTTGCCTTTACCTATTACACAGCAAAATCCACTGCATCTGAAGTAGAACAACTGGCAGATAATATGAAGGATCTTTATTCTGAAATCGTGATAGCAGGAGCTATCTGTCAAACAGAGGATAACAAACAAATTATTAAAAACTTACTTTATGATTTTAATGATGTGGGACCAAAAATTGGGACTCTAAACCGTACTCTGGCTGCTATGAAATCAAAATTAGCTGAATTTTCCTGTGATGAGGATAAAGTATCTGAAAGAGGTGAGGAGGTTACTGCCCAAGGAGAAATTGATTCTGAATTTCTCCAGGACGGTGGTTCTATGGGGGAAGTTATTGGAGACGTAGTTGATCAGACAGGAGAAGGAACCCAGGATGAAGGCTCTTACCAGGGATTAGTAGTAATCCGAGTTTGGGATTGTGGTTCAGCTAAGGATGATATATTTTTGGTGTCTCTCTCTGGTTATCCTTTAGGGAGAACACCCAAAGGTGCACGAAAATTATTTGCCAAGGAATTGAAACCTGGTAAAAGCTATACAGTGACCATTACCACAGAAGAAACTGAGGTAGGAGCAGGGACTTGGGCTGTCAAAATAAGTTATAATGGGCAAAATCTTGGTGGAACTCCGGTAAGTGGAAATGATACTGGAGCGGTTCCTTTTACAGTACCAGAGAAGGATTAGGTGATTATGTTTTAATTAAAATATGACTCTTTCTTTGTTTAAAAAGTGATATCCAAAAGAAGTATTTTATTTGTGATAAAGAAATCATATTTTTTTTTGTACAAGAAGGTATCATCTCCCTATCTTGGTAATATGGTAAATTTTAATGTTAAGATTTGATGTAATCTGATTTATAGTCTGGATTATTCATAAATTATTGCCATTAAGATCCTAAGTTACAAAGAAACAAATGAATAGAGTAAATTGAATTGTAAAATTTATTTATAAGGTAGTTGATTTAATCCATTTTCGAAAATTTAGCATTATAAATATTAAACTTACGTACGGTAAATTAGTAAAAATAGAATTTTTTTAGCACCCTCATTTATATTGTTATGTTTATCATCAAGCATCATTAATCCTTATTTTTCTAATCCTTAGTGTCTTTGAGTCTTTGTAGCTATGGATTGTTCAGGCTAGATTTTATAATACTGTTGGTTTTTATATCAGAGTCACTAATTAAACATGTAATGTACTCATAATGTAAAACTGCCTATCTAATCGATTAATAATAGAGATCTAATTAAAAAGATACATTTTTTACTTGATTTTAATAATTTTTATTTCTATTCTTAAATGTTGGGAAAAATGGGAATGGAGTTTTAGATGATTATTTCTGTAAGAGTAGAAAGAGTAACATTAGATACAGCAAGTAATAGATTTGTAGTTATACTCAGGGACGATGCCTATAAACGTTGGCTTCCTATTGTAGTAGGACCTGCAGAAGCACAAGCTATTGCTTTACAAATGGAAAACGTCCAACCTCCTAGGCCTATGACTCATGACTTGGTGAGGAATATTCTTGATGAGTTAGACGTTAATATTTCAAAAGTGATTGTTACTAAGTTAAAAGATAATACTTATTATGCTAAAATAGAGATTGAAGGAAATAATAAAAAATTAGAAATCGATGCTAGACCCAGTGATGCTATTGCTATTGCTTTAAGAAATGATACTCCTATCTTTGTTGAGGATGAAGTTCTTGAGAAAGGAGCAATTAAGGATGAAATTCAGGATACTGAGCATAGCGAAGAAGAAGAAATAAATGAATTAAATGTCCAACTGCATACAGCTGTTAAAGAAGAAAGATATGAAGAAGCAGCTAAAATTAGAGATAAGATTAATGAACTGAAAGATAAACTGAATTCCCAGAAAAATTAAGTTTTATTTTAATTTTTTTATTTTCACCTGTTTTAAAAGTTATATTTAATGTTTGAGAATCTAAAGTATAGAATAAGGCAGTTATTTAATCAACATATAGAGGATAGAGGAGAGGAAGGTGGTGTCCATTAATAACCTAATAATTATCAGGATATTCCCTCCGCAGATAACATAATGAACTCCATATTTTTTAATCAATCCAAATAGAACACATTTTTTATGCAATTTCATTTATTTCGGGAGATAATGTAATGAAAAAAGTAGTTGTTTTAGGTTCAGGAATTGTGGGAAGTGCAATTGTAAAAGACTTATGCAAGGATTTTAAGGTTACTGCAGCAGATATGGATAAAACCAAACTTAATAAGATCAAGGCTCAATGCCCGGTTGAAGCTATTGAAGCAGATCTTTCCCATAAAGAAAAGATTGCAGCAATAATCAAAGAGAGTGATCTGGTTATTAATGCTCTTCCTGGATATCTGGGTTTTGAAATAATGAAGACTGTTATTGAAAATAAAAAAAATACTGTGGACATTGCTTTCTATAGTGAAGATCCATTTGAATTGGATGATCTGGCTCGGAAAAATCAAGTAACTGCTGTAATGGACTGTGGAGTAGCACCAGGAATGAATAATATGATAGTTGGCTATCATAATGAAAAGATGACTATCCAATCATTTGAATGTCTGGTTGGAGGTTTACCTGTAATAAGAAGCTGGCCTTATGAATACAAAGCTCCATTTTCTCCTATTGATGTTCTGGAAGAGTATATCAGACCTGCCCGTATGGTTGAGAATGGTAATTTAGTAACCAAGCCAGCATTATCTGACCCTGAACTTGTTGATTTTGAAGAAGTCGGTACCTTAGAATCATTTAATACTGATGGTTTAAGAACCTTAATAACAACTATGGATATTCCTGAAATGAAGGAGAAAACTCTCCGTTATCCTGGACATATTAAGTTAATGCGAATATTCAGAGAATCCGGATTTTTTTCTAAAAAACCAATAAAAATCAACAACTCAGAAATTTCTCCAATTGAATTTACTTCGAAGCTTTTGTTTCCTCTCTGGAAATATAAAGAAAAGGAAGAAGAATTTACTATTATGCGAATTATAATTAATGGCATAAAAAATGGTAAAAAAGAAAAAGTTATGTATTCCCTTTTTGATAGATTTAATAAAAAGACAAATATTTCTTCCATGGCCAGAACCACTGGATATCCTTGTTGTGCTACAGCACGGCTTATTTTGAATAATAAGTTTGATAGAAAGGGAGTATCTCCACCTGAATTTGTGGGTGCTGATGAGGAATGTTTTCATGAAGTCATGAATTATCTAGAAGAGAGAGAAATAAAGTTTGTAAAGAAAAAGCATTCGATATAGAGTTTTAATTTTTTCCTCTTTCCATAGTTATAATTATTTTAATTGTTTTTTTAACTATTCTTTTGTTTATTAAAAGCTCATTTAGTTTTTGATTATGGAAGAATTGTAATTATAGAGGAGTTTAAGAATTGATTCCCATAGTACAAAATATTATTCCCATATTTATCAGTTTTTTTATTGGGGTATTAATCAGGAATAGAGGGATACTGACAAAAGAAGATGGGGAAAAAATATTAAAGTTAATTTTTTATTTCTTTCTGCCTGCTTCAATTTTTATATCTGTTACTCAATTGACAATATCTTTTGAGCTCCTTTTTTTACCGATTATAGCAATGATAACATTTTTAGCTCTTACAGTAATATCATTTATTTTATTTCAATCATATAAAAAAACACCAGAAAAATTTGGTGTCATCATTATTGGTAGTAGTATAATGAATACTGCTTTTATCTATCCCTTTATTTCTGCAGGTTTTGGTAATTCGGGTTTTGCAAAAGTTATACTTTTTGATCTGGGTAATGGTTTATTAACCCTTTCAATTGCATACTGGATTGCCTGTAAATATGGACTGGAGAAAACCAGAAATTTACATACAATAAAAAAAGTTTTACAATCTCCTCCTTTATGGGCATTGTGGATAGGATTACTGATAAATATGTTCAATATTGAATATCCCTTTTTTATTGAATTATCTCTTCAGTTTCTGGGAAGAGTGACTTTTCCCCTGATCATGATTTCCTTAGGAATTATTTTTTCTTTACGGTTTACTTCTTTTAAATTATTAATTAGTGTATTGTGCTTACGGTTTATGGGTGGATTTATAATCGGTTACCTAGCTGCTATAATCTTAGGTCTCACTGGTGAATCACGGATGATCACTTTAATATGTTGCAGCGCACCCATTGGGATGAATACCCTGATTTTTGCAACCTTAGCAGGTCTTGATACAGAGCTGGCTGCAAATCTTGTTTCCATTGGTATTGGTGTGGGTTTGATTCTTACAACCATAATGACTGTCTTTACTGTACTATAATTAATCATAGAAAGTCTTGACTATGAATTTATAAAGTTTATATTTAAAAAAGAATTTAGATTATAATTTAAAAAAGGAGTTTTTAGTATGAAATGTAAAATATTATTTTCAGTGAGCTTTTTTGCTTTATTAATTTTCTTTAGTTCAACAGTAATCAGTCAGGAAAAACCTTTAACAATTGCCGAATCGAGCAACTATACAAAGACATCTTTATATAGTGATGTTATTTCATTTATCAAAATATTACAGAAACAGAGCCCTCTACTCAGAGTTGAAACCTTAAGTAAAAGTGCAGAAGGAAGAGATATACCTTTACTGATTATTGGTAATCCATTGCCTGCTTCCCCCCAGGATTTGTATTATGATAACAGAGCAGTTGTCTATCTTCAGGCTAATATTCATGCAGGGGAAGTGGAAGGAAAAGAAGCGGTTATGATGTTGGCAAGAGATATCCTTAATGATGCTAATCTTCCCTTTCTTGATGATTTGGTTCTCCTGATTACTCCCATATTTAATCCTGATGGGAATGAGAAGTTAAGTCCAAATAATAGGAGAAATCAAAATGGACCTGAACAAGTTGGTATAAGATATAATGGACAGAATTTGGATCTTAACAGAGATGCAATAAAACTGGAAAGTCCTGAGGTAAGAAATATGGTGGAGAAAGTATTAAATAGGTGGGATCCTGTGATGTTGGTTGACTGTCATACCACAAATGGCTCCTATCATAAAGAGCCTGTTACTTTTGTATGGGGATATAATCCAAATGGAGATAATAAATTAATAGATTATATGTGGAGAAAAGTATCACCTTTTTTAAAAAAGAACATGGAAGAAAAATATGGTGTTCTTTCTGTAGAATATGGAAATTTTATGAGTTTTGAGAATCTTGAGAAGGGTTGGAGTCCTGCTGGACCACAGATACGTTATATTACCAATTATATTGGAATACGAAACCGGCTGGCTCTTTTAAATGAAAATTATGTCTATGCGGATTTTAAAACCAGAGTAGAAGGATGTTATGCTTTTCTTAGGTCAGTATTAGAATTTTGTACAGAAAATAAAGAAGAGATACAGAATTTACTCCAAGAGGCAGATAAAAAGACAATAATCAGGGGATTACACCCCGAACTCTCAGATTCTTTTGCTGTGGAATATGACCAGAAACCATACGAGGGTAAGATAAGGTTGCGTGGATATGAAATGAAGATTACTCCCAGGGAAAACAGATGGCCTAAGATTGAAAAACTGGATAAAGAGAGAGAGTATGAACTTCCCTATTACTGTCATTTTACTCCAAAACGCTCGGTCCGGTTTCCACATGCCTATTTAATTCCTGTTTATGGAGATAACATTATTAATAAGCTGCTGCAGCATGGTATTACAGTTGAAAGGTTAACAGAAACAGTAACCTTGGAGGTAGATGAATTTGAAATTAAAGAGTTAAAGGCAGGGGAACATCCTTACCAGGGACATTATATGAATTCCCTGAAAGGTGAATATAAGAAGGTTGAAAAAATGTTTCCTAAAGGTTGCCTTTTGGTGACAACAGCACAACGGCTGGGAAATTTGGTAGCTTATTTATTAGAACCTGAAAGTGATGATGGACTTGCAGTGTGGAATTTTTTTGATCGTTATTTAACCCGTCAATGGGGGGGAGGATTGGGTGTTTACCCTGTCTATAAACTTTATAATCCTGTAAATCTTGTTAAAGAAACAGTAGAGAAGTAGATTATGCTGGAATCAAAATATGGAGAAATAATTGCATTATTGACCGCTTTTTTCTGGTCCTTTACGGCAGTATCTTTTGAAGCAGCAAGCAAAAAGGTTGGTTCCCTTTCGGTTAATCTAATTCGGTTGGTTATTGCTATTTTTCTTTTTATGGGGTATAACTGGATAGTGAGAGGATTTCCCTTTCCTTCAGATGCAACCGTTCATAACTGGACCTGGCTTTTATTATCCGGTTTAATAGGTTTTTGTATCGGGGATCTTTGTCTGTTTCAAGCGTTTGTGGTAATCGGCGCCCGTATGTCCATGCTGATAATGTCCCTGGTCCCTCCCATAACTGCAGTGTTTGGATGGATGCTAATGGCAGAAACCCTGAGCGGTTTAGGCATTCTCGGTATGATTCTTACTATTACAGGAGTGGCAGTAGTAGTACTGGAGAGAAATCCTGATAAGAGTATATCAAATTTCAAGCATCCAATTACCGGCATATTGTTAGGTTTGGGAGGTGCTACCGGACAAGCCATTGGTCTGGTTCTTAGTAAATATGGTATGGGAAGTTATAATGCTTTTGCTGCCACTCAAATTCGTATTTTTGCCGGAGTTTTCGGATTTATTCTTATATTTATTTTTATGAGGCGATGGAAAAAAGTATGGATAAGCTTGCAGCATAAAAAAGCTATGAGTATTATATCAATCGGAGCTGTTTTTGGTCCATTTCTAGGGGTTGCTTTTTCTCTACTCGCGATTCAACATACAGAGACTGGTATTGCTTCCACCATCATGGCTCTGGTACCAGTTCTGATTATCCCCATGGCTATAATATTTTTCAAGGAACGGGTAACGATGCGAGAGATAATTGGAGCAGTGGTTGCTGTAGGTGGAGTGAGTTTGCTATTTTTATAAGAATCACGATTTCGATTGTGATTCCGATAGCGCTCCCGATAATGAAGGAAAAATACAGATTAAAAAATAATACAAGGAGGAATAATATGGGAAAGATAGAAATAGTACCTTACGTTTTTTTTCTGATGTTTTTTTCCTGTTCACTAATAGCAGAACAAACATTTGAGAAAGATACTATTGCAACTACAGATGGAAATTTAATAATTACTTTTATCGGTCATGGAACTTTGATGTTTGAATTTAATGATAAAATAATCCATGTTGATCCTGTATCGCGGGAGGCTGATTATCAAAAGATGCCAAAAGCTGATTTGGTTCTTATCACTCATGAACATGGTGACCATCTTGATTTGAATGTACTGGATATTATTTGTGAAAAAGATACCAAAGTAATCATGACTGAAAGTTGTCAAAAACGGGGTGCTGAGGGTACAGTAATGCATAACGGAGATACAATTGATATTTGCGGCCTCACAATTAAGGCTGTGCCTGCTTATAATATTGTTCATAAACGGAAAAACGGAGAACCATTTCATCCCCAGGGAATTGGAAATGGATATGTTGTAAATTTTGCTGATAAAAGAGTTTATATTGCAGGTGATACTGAAAATATACCTGAAATGGAAAATTTAGAAAATATAGATATTGCCTTCCTGCCCATGAATCTACCTTATACCATGAGCCCGGAAATGGTTGCAGATGCAGCAAAGAAATTTTATCCCCATATTCTCTATCCTTATCATTTTGGAAAAACTAATACCAATGAACTTGTAAAATTATTAGAAGATACTGAAGAAATTGAAATTCGTATTAGAGATATGAAATAGAATTACTCATGGGATGTAGATGAATAGTAATGAAAAGAGACAGTGGATTCTTATTGATGTTTTAAACCGAGCGGTTTCATTTTTAAAATCAAAGGATATTGATCATCCTCGATTGAGTGCTGAACAACTTTTAGCTCATACATTAGGAAAATCCCGAATGGATTTGTATCTTGATTTTAAAAAGCCTCTAACAAAACCGGAAAGAGAGAAATATAAGAAATTTTTATACCGGAGAGTAGAACACGAACCTCTTCAATATATTATGCAAGAGGCAGAATTTATGTCTTTACCATTTTATGTGAATCCAGAGGTTCTTATTCCCCGTCCTGAAACAGAAGTTCTGGTTGAGAGTGTGATTGAAAGGGGAAATGATAATAGAGAAATTAGGATACTTGATATTGGATGCGGAAGTGGTGCCATTACAGTCAGTCTGGCAAAGTATATTAAGAATGTCAGGGTAACAGCAGTCGATATATCCGAGAATATTCTAAACATTTCTAAAATGAATGCAGAAAAGAATGGAGTGCTAAAAAAAATAGAGTTTATACGTTCAGATATTAAACAAGATAATTTTGTTGAGCACATTGGAAAAAAGTTTGATATAGTAGTAGCTAATCCACCTTATATTTCTAAAGATGAATGGAAGACATTGCCTTCCGAGATTAAAAGTTATGAGCCACGTTATTCATTATGTGATGAAGCAGATGGTCTTACATTTTATAAATTAATAAGTAAAAAAGCATTTTCATTATTGAATTCAGGTGGAGAACTGTTTATTGAAGTAGGGTATACACAAAGCAGTGAAGCGGAAACAATTTTACAGAAACAGGGATATAAAGATATCCGTAAAATCAAGGATTTAAACCACATTGAAAGAGTTGTTGCCGGGGTGAGGTAGAGTGGATGGGTAAAAGTGTGACTTAAAGGTTGCTAGTATTTTTTTATACCTGGTTCCCATACTCCAGTTTGTGAACCTTAATGCAAATTAAATAAGAGATTGATATAAAACATGCTGATAGAATTATATTCATTTACTAAGTTCACTCATTATTGAATAGTATTGTTATTTATATTGAATTAATAATAGATGAAATAGAGTTTCATAATTTAGTAGGTTCCAAAACAGGAATTTTGGAACGAGGAGAAAACGTCTTTAATAGGGGAAAAGTAAATGAAAGAACCACAACCCTTTCACGTCAAATTCGGATGGGACCGAGAAAAACTGGCAGAGTACATGCTATCTCGCATCTCTTACACCGCCAAGCCATCGACGGTATCTGATGATTTAGGTGCCGACATCTTCTGTACACTATTCCGAGTCGAAGAGATGAACAGTCACCAATATCGATTACCATTGAGTTCTTTCGCAGTACAAGTCAGGAGCACAGATGAAACCTCAGATTTTTCCAAAAACATTCAATACTTGCATGACCTAGAAATTCCTTTTTTCTGGGGTGTGCTTGACGAAAGTGCCAGGCGGTTAACACTTTTCTCCGGAGAAAACCTGCACGTCTTCTTCCATCACGTTGGTAAAGTCAGAACACTGAAAATCAGACCGCTCGAAAGAAATCAAATGGATGTCCTCTACGATCCAATGGAACCACGCAGAGGCAAATACACTGTTATGTTTCCAAAGGTCTTGCATATGGATATCAATCAGACCAGAGAAGACCTCAATGGAGTTGTTAGTGAACTACAAAAAATGTGCCTACTGATGCATGGGAATATTTCAACAAGCACGATGAAGGAATACATTTTCGAACATTATGATAAAAGCACCGTGGCAATTCTTGCCGGTAGCGGTTCTGCTCAGCAATATCTTCGTAATTTCATAAAAAGACTTGCCGAGAACTTCCATAACCTAATATGGATTCGTAAAAATCTAGATAACAGCATAGAGTGGATTCATAGCAACATAGAATGGATTCATAACAACTGTCCCGAAAATGATCGAGACGCTGTACTAAAACTCCTATTGAAAGAATTCAAAATATACGAAGATACTTATCTGAGGATTAGCGACCTCTATCCACGCATTGTATTCTCTTATCTGAGGGATCCGTACGAAGAATTGAAAAATTTGTTGAATACAGAAGGAAATATCTCACAAATCGCTGTCACTGACCGTGAATCAACCTCTGGGGACTCATAAACCCTTGGTTGGCAGGGATTGAATAGCTGCGCCGTCTAACGGGACTGTCGAAAGATCTTTAATAAGACAGGTTTTTTTGCCATTATTCAATATTTATGGCAAAGCTTTGAAGTTATTCGACAGTCTCAACCCGCGCATGCAGCCGACCACCGGATCGAGTATTTTGTTTTCCTTCCCAAGTTCAACATGGGAAGGAAAATTAAATTACCTTAAAAATAACCTTAAAGACATCGGTAGGTTTAAAGCCTGTTAAAATACATAATTAATAATATACAGTAACATTATTCCAAATTATCCGGAGGTGGAACTCTATCAGAGGGTGGAATAGGTATATCGAATTTTTTCTCTTCTTTCTTTTTCTCTTTCTTTTCTCTCTTTTCTTTCTTCTTAATTTTTATCTTTTTGGGGCCTTTAGGAAAAGATTTATATAATAATAATCCTCCAATAAAAATTAGAATTACAGGAAACATAAACCGGTTGAACAGGTGGCTTACATTCGAAGAGAGTAGTACTATAATTCCAATCAAGAAAGATATAATGCTTGGATACTTTGCCCAATCTAAATCAAATTTATGATTTTTAAGAAGATAAATTATTCCAAAAATTACTCCGGTTCCTAAAAAGAATACAATTCCATGGAGGTCATCAACGCGCAGCCATACCATATCAATTGCAACATGAGCAGCAAAAATAAAACAGTAACCACCTGGAATAATTGCCCACCAGTTTTTTTTACCGTAACGTAGAGCATTGAGAAAGGTTAATCCTGTTAGGACAAATAAGGTAATAGGTATTAAATCTTCAGGTAAATTATGAGTTCTATCTATATATATTGCTGCTCCAGTAAATAAACCAATAACGCCGACTATTAAAGTCCATAAGCTCTTTTTGAAGAGAAAGTAGGCCAATAGAAAGACCAATCCTCCTGCTAAGAAGAATGCAGCCACAGTAATAGAAGAATCAATAAAAAAGATATTAAAAGTATTTAATAAGAATAGACCTCCTAGTATAACTAAAAAAATTCCGAAAAGAAAATTTGTAGATTTTACTTTCATGACTCACTCCTTTATTTTTTGTTTTTCATCTTTAGGTTACGTTTAATTTAAATACATTGTTACATCCCATGAAAAAATATTTTAATTTTAAAATGCATAGCCTCCAAGACACAAAGACACTAAGTACACTATTTCATAAATTCGATGGCGTATTTCCAAAAAATTAGACAGGATTACAGGATAATCAAGATAATAAAAATTTTTATTATCAATAACAATTTAAAATCCGAATATAACTCTGATAATTTTTTCATTTTTCTTTTAATTTCAACTTTACCTTCACTAAAATTGATAATAGGACTCTGTGCAACTGCCAAGAATCCAGATTTTATTAATTCAATCATTAAACATTTATTATTTAATCTTGTGTATCATGTTAATCCAGTCAGAATTTTATGTCATCGTATTTATGAATAATCTAGGTTAATCACTCAATGAATATGGTTGTGCTGTTTTATTTGTGCCCCAACCTTTATTTGGCTTTGTTCCCATGGTAAATTCAAGAGTAGTTCCATAGATAATATCATGGTGAGTTATATAGGTTTTTTTATATTCCTTTCCATTAAGTTTTACTGATTGAATATACTTATTATCCGGACTAAAGTTATGTACCTTAACCGTAAATATTTTACCATTTTCCAGTATTACTTCTGCTTTTTTAATACAGGGACTTCCGATTATATACTGATTGGAACCAGGGCACACTGGATAGAATCCCATACTGCTGAATATGTACCAGGCAGACATTTGACCGCAGTCATCATTACCGCTGATGCCAGCAGTTGTATTATTATACATAGCATCCATAATAAGCCTTACCTTTTCCTGTGTTTTCCAGGGTGCACCAAGCCAGTTGTAGAGATAGGGTATATGGTGGCTGGGTTCATTGCCGTGAACATAATTCCCAATAATACCGGATTTTTCAATATCTTCTGAATGGGCATAGTTTTCTTCTGATAACTTCATAGTAAAAAGTTTATCCAGCCATTGCTCAAGTTTGTTTTTTGAACCTAAATGATTGATAAATCCTTGAACATCATGGGGTATATAGAGAGAATAATTCCATGCATTTCCTTCGATAAATCCCTGTCCGGTTGTTATAAGCGGATTGAAGTTAAGTTTCCATGAACCTTCAATATTTTTAGGACGAATAAAGCCTGATACCGGATCCAATAGATTCTGATAACTTAGGGCTCTTTTTTTGTATGGTTCAGCTATTCTTTTATTTCCAAGTGAATCTGCAAGAATAGAGATAGTCCAATCGTCATAAGCATACTCAAGGGTTTTGGAAGCAGAGTTGGAATTACTTTCATATGGTACATATCCATACTTTTTATAGGAGCCTATACCATCATATTGATCATAATTTGAGCTTGCTAACACGGCCTCAAAAGCTTTATTTACATCATAATCTCGTATGTTTTTCATGTAGGCATCAATAATTACCGGTACACTATGATATCCAATCATGCACCAGTTTTCATTTGCGTAATGTGACCAGACCGGGAGAATATGGTGAACACTCTGTTCATAATGGGCTAACATGGATTTGATAATATCATTTGTTCGTTCAATCTGCAGTATGGTAAATAAAGGATGCAAAGCCCGATAGGTATCCCAGAGAGAAAAAATAGTATGATTGGTAAAATTTTCAGCCTTATGAATATTTTTATCAATTCCACGGTATCTTTTGTCCACATCCATGTATTCAATTGGGCTTAAAAAAGTGTGATAAAGAGAAGTATAGAAAATTTTTTTTATTTTTTCAGGTGCTGATATTTTTATTTTATTTAATTCTTTTTCCCATTGTACTTTTGCTTGATTTTTAATTTTTTGAAAATTCCAGTGAGGAATTTCTTTTTTTAAGTTTTTTAAGGCTCCGGCAGTACTGACTGGTGAGAGTGCAACTTTAATTTTTATTACCTCACCTTGTTTAGGATTAAAATTAAAATAAGCTTTTAATTTTTTACCTGCTCTTTGAGGAAAGTTCGTATCTTGGTTCCATTTTCTCCAGAATCCGATATACTTCAGTTCTTCTTGATTAATAAATCCATAGTCTTCAATTGGTTTGGAAAATGTCATAGCAAAGTAGACAAAACGTGTTTGTGCCCAACCGTTTGTCTGCCTGTATCCGGTAACCAGAGTATCATTCTCCATACGAAGGGAGGACCAGATAACTTTACCATCATAATTGTAAATACCTGAAGTTAGATCCAGAATGATATGGATACTGTCATTTTGAGAAAAGGTGTACTTATGAAATCCAACTCTGCTGGTTGCTGTCAGTTCAACATTGATATGGTAATCTTCAAGAAAGACAGAATAGTATCCAGGGGAAGCATTTTCATTTTGATGAGAAAATCGTGAGCGATATCCGGATTCAGGATTTTTTTCTGTTCCTGGATTTAATTTCAGTATCCCTGTGGTGGGTATTAATAAAAAATCACCTAAATCAGAGTGACCAGTTCCACTGAAGTGAGTATGAGAAAAGCCAGTTATTGTTTTATCCTTGTATTGATAGCCGGCACAGTAATTATACACTTCTTGGTTATATCTATTATCCTCAGTAAAGAAGGATACAGAATTGGTCTCAGGACTTAACTGAACCATTCCAAAGGGAACGGTTGCCCCCGGATAACAATGACCCATTTCATTGGTGCCGATAAAAGGATTTACATAATCACAGAGGTCTTTTTTATCATTCCCGGAAGAAATTCCAATTAGAATATTAAGGGTAACTCCAGTTATTAAAACCATTACTATTTTTTTCATCAAGTTCTCCCATCTCTCGAATAATATACTATAAAACCGGTTGATACATTAATTTTTATTTTACTGCATTTATACTTGCTTATTCTTTAATGATTATTTTAGGACACTTATTGGGTAAATTTAATAAATCCTGAACACTAATTCAAACTGAACTCTGAATTATTTTGGTTTTGTGCTTTGTGGAGTGGGGCGCCTTTATGCTCCGCAGTGCATTCTATAAAGGGAATGCACTCCCGACAACTAAAACAGAAAATATTCGATCGATCGAGGAGTTTGGTTGGGTGGGGATTGAGCCTTCATGAGTTAACCGTCTAGGGTAGAATCCCGGGACGATTAGGGACTGCAACTGCATAAGGAGGAGGTACGGTTTCTCGGTTTGTTGTGGACTATTTGTCGATTTTAAAAAATTACTTTTTCCTTGACATTTTTCTTATATTTTTTTATCATTAACTAATAATTTATATCTTTATATTTAATATAGTGGATCCCACTTTTAAAGTGGAGTCCACCTGAGTCATATTTAATGCTCATAGTGTGCCCAGCAAAATTTATTGTTATAAACTAGAGATGAATGGTTTTGTACAGACAAAATAGTATTTATTTTTAAAATAGGAAATGAGATAAATGGAAAAATTTTTACTTTCGATATATTTTATTACATTTTTAATCTTCACCCCTGCTAAAAATATACCTGCTCAGTTGATTAAGGATTGCATGATTAATAGTAATGGAAACCAAAGATATTTCGATTATTATTTGCCTTCCCAAATAGAACACAATTCACCGGTAGTAATTGTACTGCATGGCGGAAATGGAAATAAAAATGAACTGCTTAAAGAGGAAAGAGCAACAACAGAGTGGAAGATATGGGCTGAAGAAGAAAAATTTCTTTTAATAATTCCCAATGGTTCTGATGATACTGGAAATACCAATTTCGATAAAGCTCACTGGAATGATTGCCGGAATGATGATCCCTGTACTATGTATTATGATGATATTCAGTTTATAAGTGATTTAATAGACTGGTCAATTGAGAATTATTGTTCTGATCCTGAAAGGATTTATGTAACCGGTGTTTCCAACGGTGGTATGATGAGTTATCGAGTGGGATTGGAACTGGCAGAGAAAGTAGCTGGGATTGCTGTTTTTATTGCCAATCTGCCGGCACATAGTGAGTGTATACCTGAAAATATTCCTATTTCCGTTTTTATTTGTAATGGAACCGATGACCCTTTGATGCCCTGGGATGGAGGTGAGATCGGAGAAAACTTTCCTCTTCTTGAGAATCGTGGTCTGGTGCTTTCTGCGGATTCAACCCTAGAATTCTGGAAGAATTATAACAATACATATGCTTTGATATCAGAAACGGAATATGAAGATATTAATTTCCAGGATAATTCCACTGTATCAAGTAAACTATTTGAAAATCAAGTAACAGGAATTCAGATAAAATTGTATACTGTTTCCGGTGGTGGGCATATTGAACCGAGCATATTGCATAACCCTGTTATCCCGGATGTCCTCCAACCACTGATAGGAAATCAAAATAAAGATATTGAAAGTGTGCAGCATGCCTGGAATTTTTTAAAAACACAGACATTGTCCAACAATTTTTCCAATCTCACTCAGAAAAAAAGAAATTTTTCAGACTATAAACTGTATCAAAATTACCCGAATCCCTTTAATTCGAGAACAGAAATAACCTTTCAGGTTCCGGTTTCCTGTTCAGTGATCCTTACCGTATATAATATGTTGGGTGAAAGGATTACAACACTTGTAGATGGGAAAAAGGATCAGGGTAAACATACAGTGGGTTTTGAGGGGACAGGACTTGCCAGCGGTATTTATTTCTATCAGTTTAAGGTTAGTAATACAGTACAAATAAGAAAATGTTTATTAATGAAATAAAGCACAATTGGATAAATAATGTAAAAGTAATTTAGGTATTTTATTTGTCTTTTTGATTTTAATTCCTTTAAAAAAGCAACAATAGATTTTCAAATTTTATCCAGCTGAGCTGATTTTCAAAACAAGGAAAAAGTTGATATTTAAACACCATAAGGGTATATTATACCAATAGTATGAAAGGATTTGTTTCTTTTCTTAACTCTGACCATTAGGATTAAGGCTGAAAATCAATCCACCTATAAATAAGATTTGTTTTTTTAAAGTTAAAAAATTAAAGAAGACAATACTCATCCCTAATTTGTGAGGTGATATACTTATGAGTTTCAAATATATTTTGTTTTTTCTAATGGTGTTTAGAATAGCAACATCATTCAGTCAAACTGTGCTTGAGAGTAAACTCATAGTTTCTGATATAAAAGCTATAATACCTCAACTAAAACATTTACAAAAAAGAATTGATGGAGAATCTCTTCAGGATAATGACCTCATCATCGGTCTGGACGATCCTAATGAAGTAGTCACTATTACTGGAGATTACTATCTTGATGGTGATGTTGAGATATATAACCAGGGTGTTTTGAATCTAAAGGGTGCTGATTTCCGGATTAATGGTGATATTTTTATCTTAGGACAAGGGCATCTTAATGTACAGGGAGGTTCGTTCACAATTATTCAAAGTTATATTTATGAGCATCAGGCTATTCTGCTTGAAAATGGAAAACTTACTTTATCCAATGTTGACTTCCAATCCAGGGGTCAGAGCTGGAGTATTGGCCAGACAGGTAGTTCTCAATATATTCTAAAAGATTCTGAGATTTCTGATGGATTTATTACTGTAGCTTTACTAGAGAACAGCAGTGCACATATAAGCAATACCAAAACACCAGGAGAATTTCTCTGTTTTGATAACAATAGTATAGAATTCTACCATTCAGATTTCCTGCTTCAATGGTTGGTTCTTCCTGATTCCAGCCTTGTGGATGTGTCTTTGCCAGATGATTCACTGGTAACTAACTGGCAGTTTTCCAATGCTGATCCCAAGGTCAATAACATTCCTTATTCACTAAAAATAGATAGCTGTACCAATGTTATGTGGGGATTGATTTCTGTAACCGGATCAGAAGCTGTTTTCCGGGATACAGAATTTCGTACTATCGGACTTATGTTTACTGATCCTGACTCAATTGTGGTGAGTAATATTACCAATGAATCCAGTCATGTAAACCATGTAGTCAATGTTCCGGACAGAAACCTACATCTTGTCAACTGTGATGTGCATACCTGGAGTTTCTACACTTCCCAAAACGCTAACCTTGCTATTAACAATTGTATTTTTGGTGAACTTATTTCTCAGGACGGTTCCAGAGTTTTGATTGACAACTCAGTCTGTGACGGAACTGGGGGATATTTGGGTGCTTTCAATAATTCATTATTAATAGTAACCAGGTCTCTTATCAGCAGTCAGGTAATTTCCCGAAATAGAGGGGTTTTGGTGGGAGCAGAAACTGCATTCTGGGGATCTCATATTGCTGCAGATGAGTCTTCTGTAATGTTAATGGCTAATACAGCCAGGTCAATAGAACCGGAAGCTCATAGTTCTGCTGTAATTTTTGAGGCACAACTTCCCTATGTGGAAGGGAATATAGAAAGCATTGTTCCTGTAATTGGGACAGCACGTATTTTATCAGGTCCGGATATTGATATTGATTTCAACGGATATGAAGTTCATTACAGTCAAAACCCAGAAGATCCGGTCTGGAACAGTATAAGCGGGGTTCATTCTCAACCGGTGATCAATGATACTCTTGATCTCTGGAATACAGCAGGATTTTCTGATGGTAATTATCTTTTAAAGCTCTCTATTCATCATAATCTTGGAGATCCGGTATCCATGAATTCCTGGGCCCGGTTGAATTCTAAAACAAATATATCTGATATTGATTCCGGGTACCCTGAGCAATTTAGTTTAGGACAGAATTATCCCAATCCCTTTAATTCTTCTACTACCATACCATTTTATCTTCAG
Source organism: uncultured bacterium (assembly GCA_964442615.1). Classification (GTDB taxonomy): domain Bacteria; phylum Zhuqueibacterota; class QNDG01; order QNDG01; family CAYUAG01; genus CAYUAG01. The sequence goes on along the minus strand of CAYUAG010000044.1, from coordinate 5,022 downwards.
GAGCCATCATCTGTCAGCTTAAGAGTGTTTGACACCTGTGGACGTTTGAAGACTATTATTATAAAAAAAGAACTTACTACTGGAAACTATGAATTCAATCTCAAATGTGATACCTGGTCCAGCGGTGTTTATTATTATCATCTGCAGGCAGGGAAAGGTTCACAGGTGAAGAGATTTTTGATTCTGAAATAGAGTTTTTAGAAGGAAAAAGTAAAAGAATCAAAATATAAGATTCAAGAACAAAGAGTTAAGAACAAATGTGTCGTCCTGAAAAAAGTTTACAGTTTTTATTGTAATACAACATCATGTACCTTAGCGGGAATTTGATAGTTTAAACTCGTGTGTCGGCGTTTGTTATTGTTAGTGTTAATAGATTCCCGCGTTAGTTCTTTGGCAACATTGAAAGACGGAAGAGCTTCGTTGAGTAAGAACTCATCTTTGAGTATACCGTTGACTTTTTCTGCAAAGGCATTTTCAGCGCAGAGGTTCTCCTCTGTCATACTGATCAGAACATGATGGTCGTTGAGTATTTTGACATAATCCTGACAACACTAATATATACCTCTGTCGGAGTGATGAATCAGGCCTTCAGGATGCGGCACGTTTTTAAGAGCCATTTTCAGTGCCCTGATGGTCATTTCACATAAAGCGAGGAGAAGATATTCCAGCCAGCAATTTTTAAGCTGTTTTTTCAAATATGTCGCACTTCCTCAATCACGTGCTGCTCTTTGCTTTTGTCTTTTTCGTCTTTCATTTGAATCAGTACTACTTTGTTGAGAAGATGTTTTTTACCATACTGGTGTATCTATCTTTGTATGGTCTATACACCTCCAATAGTGTAAATTCTTCTGGCTTCTGCAATAGTGAATTTACCAGATTCAATTTCAGCAATCACTTTCAGTTTAAATGCTGTACTGTAAGGAATGATCTGTGCTTTCATAGATTTTTTCCTTTCTTTTCCGATTCATAATAGGTAAATCTATTTTGAGACAACTCCCTATAAATACCCAAAAATAACTTGATTATATGTAAAAAATTATTAATATTTATATGAAAAGGAACATCCATGAAACCGGAAGACAGGGCAAGAGAAAAAATTGATGAACTTTTAGAAGCAGCGGAGTGGAAAGTACAGGATTTAGATCAATTGGATCGAGGAGCTTCTCTCGGTGTCGCAGTACGTGAATTCCCTCTTAAAGAATCAATAGCTGATTATCTTTTGTTTGTAGATAGAGAAGCTGTCGGAGTTATCGAAGCCAAACCTGCTGGTACCACTCTTAGCGGCGTTGCCGAACAATCCCAAAGATACATAACATCTGTACCTGAAGAGCTGCCGCATGTCCAGGAACCTCTCCCTTTTGCTTATGAAAGCACTGGTATCGAAACCAAATTTAGAGACATGAGAGATCCGGAGCCCTGTTCCCGTAGCATATTTGCTTTTCATAAGCCAGAAACATTACAAGCATGGCTTGCTGAAAACGATACTTTACGGGCAAGACTTAAAAAATTACCCCCTTTAATAACTGAAGGTCTCAGGGATTGTCAGATAAAGGCTATAAAAAACCTGGAGAAATCTTTTTCAGAAGCAAAGCCAAGGGCTTTAATTCAGATGGCTTCTGGAGCGGGGAAAACGTTCACTGCGATTAGTTTTATCTACCGTTTGATAAAATTCGCTCAGGCTAAAAGAATCCTTTTTTTGGTAGACAGAAGGACTTTAGGAAAACAAACATTTCAGAAATTTTATGAATTTGAAACCCCTGATGATAGAAGAAAATTAACAGAATTGTATAATATTCAGCATTTAACCACAAATACCCTCGACAATGTAAGTCGAGTCTGTATCTCTACAATTCAGAGATTATACTCTATGTTAAAAGGTGAAACTGATTTTGATCCAGAACTCGAGGAGCATTCAATCCTCGGATTAGCTCCACAGGATATCGAAACAAAAGAAGTACTTTATAATGCTGAAATCCCAATCGAGACTTTTGATTTTATTGTTACGGATGAATGCCATCGTTCGATTTACAACTTGTGGAGACAGGTACTTGAATATTTTGACGCTTTTCTTATAGGACTTACCGCAACTCCCTCAAAGCAGACTCTCGGTTTCTTTAACCAGAATCTTGTTACCGAATATCCACACGAAAGGGCGGTTGCAGATGGTGTGAATGTGGGATATGAAGTGTATCGTATCCGTACAGACATTACTGAGAAAGGCAGTATTATAGATGCGGGATATTATATTGACAAGAGAGATAAACAGACCCGGAAGATTAGATGGGAACAATTGGATGAAGAACTTGAATATACTTCTAATGAACTGGACAGAAGTATTGTTACGCCTGACCAGATTAGAACAATTATAAAAACTTTCAAAGAAAATCTATTTACTGAAATTTTTCCGAAAAGAAATGTTGTACCCAAAACCTTAATTTTTGCTAAAGACGATTCTCATGCAGAAGATATTACAAATATCGTTAGGGAAGAATTTGGTAAAGGCAATGATTTCTGTAAAAAAATAACTTATAAGACACCTGAAAAAACAGAAAATCTGATTAAGGATTTTCAGAATTCATACAATCCTCGCATAGCGGTTACAGTAGATATGATTTCTACCGGAACGGATGTAAAGCCTCTTGAATGTTTGATTTTTATGCGGGATGTTAAATCCAGAATTTACTTTGAACAGATGAAAGGCAGAGGTACAAGAACGATTCCTTCCGCGGATTTAAGGTCGGTCACTACCGACGCCTTACACAAAACTCATTTTATCATTGTTGATTCTGTTGGTGTTTGCGAAAATGATAAAACCGATTCAAAACCTCTCGAACGAAAAAAACATGTTTCTTTTGAGAAATTAATTCAGGGTATAGCAACCGGTATGAAACGAGACGAAGATTCAATTTCATCACTTGCCGGCAGGCTTGCGGTTCTTGATAGAAAAATAGAAAAGAAAGACCAAGAAGAAATAAAGAAAGTATCCGGGGGGAAAAATTTAAAAGAAATTATAAATTCACTTTTGGACGCGATCGAACCGGATAAAATTGTAGAAACAGCCAAAAAGGATTTTAATACGGATTCACCTGAGGAAGAACAATTAAATAAAACCACGGAAAAACTAATTAATTCCGTCTGTAAAATTTTTGACAATCCCAAATTTAGAAACACATTAATAGAAATTAAAAAAAGAAATGAACAGATAATAGATACTGTAAGCAAAGATTCGATTATTTCCGCTGGATTTGATGGCGATGCGAGAGAGAAAGCAAAAACCGTGGTTGATACCTTCAAAAAATTCATTGAAGATAATAAAGATGAGCTTACTGCTTTACAGATAATCTACAACCAGCCTTATAAAAAACGTCATATTACTTTTGAACAGATCAGAGAAGTTGCAGAAGCCATAAAAAAGCCACCCTATCAACTCACGACCGATCTTCTCTGGCAGGCATATGAGAAATTGGAAAAATCAAAAGTTAAAGGAGCAGGCCCGAAAAGACTTTTGACAGATATTGTTGCTTTAATTAAATTTGCAATTGGTGAAATTGCATTTCTTGAACCTTTTACCGCGATTGTTGAGAGAAATTTTCAAAAATGGCTGGAAGATCAGGAGGAGTCAGGCAACAGATTTAATGAAGAACAATTGAAATGGTTGGAGCTGATAAAGAATCACATAGCATCCAGTTTGGATATATCGAAAGAATCTTTTGAGCTTACACCTTTTCAGGAGAAAGGTGGGTTGGTAAAAGCGTCTCAGGTTTTTGGGGATAGGTTGGATGATGTTTTGGAGGAGATGAATGAGGTGTTGGTGGTATGAAGTTTAAGGAGGAATTATGAGTAGCAAATACCCACGTGGCTCGGAATGGAGGAAGTGGGATTTACATGTACATACACCAGCATCAGCCTTAAAGCATTCTTTTGGAGATAATTGGGATATATATATAGAAAAATTGATAGATGCAGCAAAAGATCATGATATTTCTGTTATTGTTACTGCAGACTATTTTACAGTAGAGGGGTATAAAAAAATACTTACCTATTATGATAAAAAAAATAGGATTTTGAAGATAAACAAAAAAGAAAAAGAAATATTTATAATACCCGGAATTGAGTTAAGATTAGATAATTTTAATAGTGAAGAAGATTCTATAAATTTGCACGTCTTATTTGATCCTGAGAAATGCTCTACAGATTTTATCAACAGCAACTTTCTTGAGCGATTAAGTGTGTCTTATAGAGGGAATTCTTATCCTCTCAATAAGCAGAATATATTAGCTATAGGTAAAAGTATTATTGAGTCATCTCCTATTAATACGGGTGAGGATTTCACAAGATTTTCTGAATCAAAAGAAAAAAAATATTTAAGTAAAGCGCTAAGTGTTATATCTCTGGACAAAAAGGATATAAATGAGGCCTTAAAAAAGGTAAAAAAAATATTGGGAAAAGAAAAAATTTATGAAAGGCCATATTTAATTGCCGTTGCAGGAAAAGGGAAAGGAGCTCTTAAATCTCTAAAATGGTTTGAGGAACATAAGAATTTTTCAAGAGCCGGTTTAATACGTGAAGATATAACAAATCAGGCAGATTTAATTTTTTCAAATGACAACGACGATAGAAAATTCTATTTAGGCGAGAAACCTGATACACCCAAACATGAAGTAGAGTTAAGATTTGAAAGTCTTAAACCTTGTGTTTGGGGTTCCGATAGTCATGATTTAAAAAATCTATTACATCCTTCGAGTGGGGGAAGTCTGGATTATACCTGGATTAAGGCAGATCCCACATTTCAAGGATTAAAAAGTATTATGAGAGAGCCCGGTAGTCGTGTATTCATAGACGAAAACGCTGAAGAAGTAATAAAGAGGGAACAAGAGAGACACAGATTTATTGAGAAGATTATAATAAAAAAGACCAAGGACAGCGATACCAGAGATATTTGGTTTGATAATGAAATAAAATTTAACGGAAATTTAGTCTCAATTATTGGGAATAGAGGTATGGGGGAAAGCGCTTTAGCGG
>CAYUAG010000043.1:0-29563 GCA_964442615.1 uncultured bacterium | reverse complement strand
TTTTCAATGTTTTTCTATTGTCTTCCGCTCATTTTCTCCGGCTTTTTTTCTATTGTTTATGATCCATTTCAATAATGAACTCTTTTCTACACCCAGAATTACATCTCTCAAACCCAAATAAACCTGGGGATCATTTACCAGCCCACCTAAAGTTCCTTTTCCGGAATCAATCTTGGCTGTAATACTGGCTATGGAATGTGCCGCAGATTGTAAATCCTTCATGATTTCTGTTCCATACTCATCATCATTAATAATTTTTCCTGCTACAGTATTTTTGTTGTTTAAGTTCTTTGTCATATTTCTGAAATCAGAAACAGAAGCTTTAAACTCTTCTATGGTATTTTTAAAATCCACTGAATCAGATAAAAATGAACCAATTGGGGAATCTTCACATTCAATTTTTTCTAGAATTTTTGACAGATATTTAGTAGTTTCCATAAGGTTTCTCATGGTCTGTTGAATTCCCATAGGCTCATTTACTAATTTTCCTATAGCTCCTTGGCCTCTATTTATCTTTAATATAGTACTGCGAATATCTCCGACCATCAAATTTGTACTATCAACAATAGTAGAATAATTAGCTGCTGTCTGAGTTTTAATATATTCTCCAGGTTTAATAACTGGCATTGAAGGAGTTCCTATTGACAACTCAATTACTTTACCATAAACTAAACTTGCTGCTGCAATTCTCGCCCTGGTATCTTGACGGATTCTCGGTGCGACATCTTCTCTGATTGAAATCTCCACAAGAATATTAGTATTCTCCGCTTCTTTTGGAAATCCGAGATATACAACATTGCCAACTTCAACTCCATTAAGGTGCACTGGATCACCTTCAAATAATCCACCAGTGGAATTAAATAAAATTTTGTAATGAACTTTACCCCCAAAAAGTCTACTATTTCCTCCTATAGAGAATACAAATCCAATAATAACTGTTAGGGCAAAAACAATAAATATTCCTACTCGCAACTCTCTAGTTAAACTATCTTTTTTCTTTTTTTTCATACTATAACTTCCAAAAATTTTTAACTCCTTAAAAATTCTTTAACTATTGGATCTTCACACTCTATAATTTCATCAGGAGTGCCAATAAATTTTATACGTCCTCTGTAAAGAAATGCTATACGGTCAGCAACAGACATTGCACTCTGAATATTATGTGTTACGATAATAGAGGTTATATTTAGATTTTCATGTATTGTACACATCAGTTTATTAACCCATTTAGTTGTTATGGGATCAAGGCCTGTTGTAGGCTCATCATAAAGCAAGGCATCTGGTTCCATTACTATCGCCCGAGCTAAAGCAACTCTCTTTTTCATTCCTCCACTTAGATTCTCCGGCATTCTCCAGGCAACGTTTTCAAGTCCAACTAATCTTAATTTTTCATAAACTCTCTTTTCAATCTCTGGTTCTAAAAAATTAGTATGCTCTCTCAAGGGAAAGGCAACATTCTCAAAAACTGACATGGAATCGAATAAAGCACTTCCCTGAAACAAAAATCCGATTTTCTTTCTGATATCAAGTAACTCATTTTCATTATATTTGGTAATATTTTTTCCATTAATAAAAACTCTGCCATCATCTGGCATTATTAATCCCACCAGATGTTTTAAAATAACTGTCTTGCCTGTTCCACTACCTCCAAGTACTACCAATGACTCACCTTTCCTGATAAGCATTGTCACACCACGGAGCACATCATTATTATCAAAACTCTTGTAAACTTCATCTATAAAAGCAAAGGGTGGCATGTGACTCCTTAAAAAATTAACAAAAGTTTGGTTAAAAAATAATCTGAAATCATTACACATATTGAACTGGCAACTACTGCCCTTGCAGTTGCTTTACCAACTCCCTCTGCACCACCTTTTACCTGCAAACCACAATAACACCCAATTAGAGAAATAAAAAAAGCAAAAAACAAAGATTTAAAAATTCCTCCAAAAAAATCAGATAAGGTAACTGATCTTATTACCTGATAATAATAGGTATAAAACTTCATTTTAATATCAACCAGACTGACAACCAGACCTCCGACAATTCCTACAAAATCTGCAATAGCAGTGAGCAGGGGAAGGGTTATCATGGTAGCAAATACTCTCGGAAATACCAATTTTTTTGCCGGACTGGCACCCATAAGACGTATTGCATCAACCTGCTCTGTAACTTTCATAGAACCAATGACTGAAGTAATCCCTGCACTTACTCTTCCGCCCACCAGAAGAGCAGTTAAAAGGGGACCAAACTCTTTGGTAATAGCAACACTTACTCCTACCCCAACCATTACTCTACCAGCAAAGTTAGCTTCCGAATATGCAACTTGTACTGCTAAAACCATGCCAACAAAAAATGATGAAAGCAGCACTATGGGTAAGGAACGAACACCCAAATTTTCCATTTGACTTATGAGTGATCTGAATTCATAGGGTCTGCTGAATCCATACTTTAAAGTATCAATCCAGAGAAAAAACACTTCCCCAGTATACTGTATGTTATTACGAATTTTATTTATTACCTTTTCTCTCAAAACAGACTGAACTCCTCACATTACTTAAATAAATTGTATCAAAGATGAATCATACTCTGCTGGAGGAATATATCCAAGCAAATCAATACAGGTTGCAGCTACATTACTTAAACTCGGCTTTTCAATTTCTGCAAGTTTATACTCATTATTATAGCATGGATCATAGATAATAAATGGTACTGGATTTAAGTTATGACTGGTTTTTGTTTGTGGTTTTCCCTCTTCATCTAATTTTGGATGTCCCTCTTTATCAAGTTCAAACATTTCATCTGAATTTCCATGATCCGCAGTAATCAATGCTATACCATCTACCCTTTTTATTGCTTTTAACAAACGGCCCAGTCCAAGATCAACACATTCTACTCCGATTACTGCAGAATGAAACACACCTGTATGACCAACCATATCACCATTAGGATAGTTTAAACGAATTAACCTGTGCTTACCTGTTTCCATCTCTTGAATAACTTTATCTGTAATCTCAGCACTCTTCATCCAGGGGCGCTGTTCATATGGTATTAAATCCGAATCGATTTTAATATAGGTTTCGGTTTTATCATCAAACTTACCGCTTCTATTACCATTCCAGAAATAGGTTACATGTCCATACTTCTGGGTTTCGCTACAGGCTAATTGGGTGATTCCTGTTTTAGCTAATAACTCCCCCATTGTATGTGAAATTGAAGGAGGTAATACAAGATACTGCTTTGGTATGTTTAAATCTCCATCATACTCCATCATTCCTGCATATTCGACTATAGGTACTCTTTCTCTATCAAAATTATCAAAATCCTTTTCTTCAAAAGCCCGACTTATCTCAATAGCTCTGTCACCTCTAAAATTATAAAAAATCACTGAATCACCATCATGTATAGACCCCACGGGTTCTCCATCTCTTTCAACCACAAAAGGAGGAAGAAATTGATCTGTTACTTCCGGGTTCTTTTCTCTAAAGGTTTTTATGGCTTTCTCAGCAGAATCAAATTTCTCTGCATTACCCAGTACATGGGCCTGCCAGCCTCTTTTTACAATATTCCAGTCTGATTCATATCTGTCCATGGTGACCAGCATCCGTCCACCACCGCTTGCTATGGCATAATCTATGTCACCTTTATTAAGTTCGGTTAGAAAAGATTCGAATGGAATCACGTATTCTAAAGCTGATTTCTCTGGAACATCACGTCCATCAAGCAGGATATGAATTCTTGCTTTGGTTATTCCCTCTTTTTTAGCTCTAAGGAGCATGGCTTTTAAATGCTTAATATGACTGTGTACATTACCATCAGAAAAAAGTCCTATAAAATGGAGCGTACTTTTATTTTTTTTACAATTATTAATCAGTTTTTCCCATATCTCACCTTCCCACATATCCCCTTCTTCTATTGCTTTATTTACTCTTCGTGCTCCTTGTGCAAATACTCTGCCAGCTCCAATTGCATTATGACCCACTTCAGAATTACCCATATCTTGATCAGTTGGCAAACCTACAGCTGTTCCATGAGCTCTTAAAAGAATATGAGGACAGGTCTCTAAAAGATTATCCAATACAGGAGTCCAGGCTCTTTTTACGGCATTACCTTCCGTATTATCAGAAAATCCTATTCCATCCATTATAACCACAACCAGGGGACCTGGACGTCCCTGAAATAATGTATTTTTTCTTAACTTTTTCATCATGTTCCTTATTAATTAATAAATCTATCATCAGCTTTGGTTCGATTCCCACTTATCTTAAGCTTATCCTTCATCCATCCACTGGTAGCATCAGGATGAGAATCTATATCTGAAAAATAGGGTTTAATATCCAAAAGAGGAGTCCCATCTACCATATCGACACCTGCAATTTTAATGATATTTTCCCTAATCCCCAGATTTCTGACAACTGTAAGCCCTAAAGGATTAGGTCTCCTGGGACCTCTGATAGAAAAAATACCTCTGGGTGTGTTATCAAGATAAGGAGTTGCTCTGAGAGAAAAACCTTGCACTTTATCAAAATAGTAAATAAGTATAAGATGAGAGAATTTGTCAACATCTTGTAACCCTTCCTGGAATTCAGGAAAGAGATGAATCTCACCTTTCATATCCTGTCTCAATGCTCCTTGAATAGGTGTTCCCTTGGGTTCATCAAAGGGAGTATGAATGCTTCCTATGGGCTTAAAAAAAATTTTCAAATCCAAACTCCTTTTAATTTTTGCTTAATTCAGGAAATTTGAGGATATCAATCTTTCTCTCCTTTTGATGAGAAATCAGACAATACATAGATTTCTTTCTTACACACCATATACTCATAGGGAAATTATCTCTTTGTGATATTCTGATAATACCAGGCTGATTAACTTTTTTTAAAAAAATAGTACTCATCATATTTTTCCCCCACCAAAGAAACAACCGGAAAATTATTACTATTCGCCAATTGAAAACTTTCTGTATGAGATTCATGGAATAAACATCCTTACATATCTCAATAGTTATAATTAGCCTATTTCAATCAATCTATACTCTGATGAACCAAGACCTATCTTTTCTCCATGTCTGATCTGAGCCTTGACATCAATCTGGGGATAAGATAGTTCACCAATATTTTTACCTGCTTTTTGACTGATTAAATCCAGAGTTGCATTATCAATGGCCACTGGATCTTTGGAAGCAAGAAATCCGATATCCTCTATTATCGGTTTCTGATGGGTTGCCATACAGTCGCAATCCTTGGTAATCTTGATCAGATAATTCATAAAACCTATTCTGCCTGAATTGACCTTTACTACCCCAAGTGCATGTTCAACCATACGTTTCTGAAGCTCTACTCCCTCAAATTTCCATCTAAATCCCACAGCATTAAAATTGCACACAGCCAAACATTCACCACAGCCAATACATTTTTCAGAATGGATAAAAGCCTTTTCATTATTGATAGTAATTGCATTAACTGGACACCACTGTACACAGACTCCGCATCCGGTACATTTTTTCTGTTTAATGGTAGGATTCATTCCTGAATGTTGACGCAATTTTCCTTTACGGCTCGCCAGACCCATTCCTGAATTTTTTAATGCGGCTCCCATACCTGTGCCCATATGTCCAGTTACATGAGATACTACAATCATGGAATTAGCCTCAAAAATAATGGAAGCAAGATCAACTGAATCAAATATCTCCCCTTTGATCTTTACTTTTTTATCTTCATTACCTAAAAGTCCATCACCTATTATAACCGGAATTCCAAGTTCATGTATACTATACCCATGCTCATATGCTATCAAAAGATGATCTACGGCATTATCTCGTCTCGATTTGTATAACACACATGTATCAGTTAAAAAAGGTTTAGCTTCACACTTTTTTATTGATTCAATAACAGGTTTAATCAGGTTAGAAGGAATATAGGTATCGATACCTTCTTCACCAAAGTGTATCTTTATAGCAGAAAAATCATTCTTGCGAAGACAAGATTCAAAACCAGCCTTTTGGAATAATTTGGATAATTTTTTATTATTTTTTCTGTAATCATCAATCGATAAAAAGAAAACATCTGATGGCATATTTTAAAACCTATATTTTATTCATTTTAATAAATTCTCATTTACCAATTAAATTTATTAAATTATACAACAAAAAGCAAACTGAACTCTTTTAGAGGTCAATCTCTACGATAAAAAATAATATCCCATAAATACTTTTAAATAAAATACTTAAATATAATAAATCTCAAAGACATAAATGATCTGATAACAATTTTTTTACTAATATATTAACCGGGCTAATACTAACTACAATTTAATCTGATACCTAAATCAACCATACTCAGAATAATATAATTTTCCCAGCGAAAAGCTGAAGGTATTTTCCTAACCTGCTGATAAGTTGCCTTAAAAAAGATACTCCGCTAATCCGGATAGAATGATAAATGAGTTCATCCTGATCTATATTATTCATAAATAAATACTACCAAGGTTCCACGTCTTAAAGAAATAGAAGAATAAATAAAAATTTAATGTTTAACTGAGTATAGGCTATAATTTGTTGTAAACTATAGTTATAATTTTTTATACTCCAAAAAAAATTTCAAATAGAATATTTATGGACTATCAACTCTTCCGGTTTGAAGATAAAATGCCCAATCTTCACGACCTCTCTCTTTTGCCAGTTGGGTAGCTTTATTAAAGGGATACGCTACTTTAATGAGCTCTACATTCCAACCTGACCATGTCTTATCTAAAATAGCATATGATGCATGAGGTGTGAAATTTTCCATACAATGTTTAACTGGAAGATCATCTTTGTAGGCTGGCAGACCCACACTACCAGGATTGATTACAATCTGATCTGTTGATAGTGTTACCACTCTGGGGATATGGGTATGTCCGCAAATAATAATTGGACAATCAATACCTGAAAGCATAGTAAGTATCTCTGAGTCTTTTCTTAATTGTGGTATGCCATGGGAAATATCCTCTAGCAGATAAGTAAGATCATCATCAGGTGCACCATGACATAAAAAGATATTATCATGCAATATCTTTTTATTAGGTAAACATTTCATCCAATTCACTATTGAATCATCCAGCTCATCTCTAACCAAGCGCATTGTGGAATTTTCTCGTAATTCTTTTTCTGTAGATTCATATATCTGCCGGTCCTGATTTCCACAAATGGTAACCATACTCACACTTTGAAGTAAATTATAGGTTTTTTTAGGAAGAATGGGCCCATAAAAAATATCCCCTAAATTAACAAATATTTTTACATTCTTTTTTTTAGCATCAGACAGAACCGCTTCTAAGGCAAAGGCATTACTGTGAATATCTGAGAGTATGGCAATTCTATCCATCGAAATCCTCCTTTTGATTTTGATATTCTGAATTAACAAAAATTAAACTTAATCTATTAATTTCAAGATAAAATGCAAATTAAAATTAAAAATTATTTGATTTTTATAACTCTATTTGTTAAACTATTTTATTTGAAAGTTACTTTAATATTAAACGGAGGTAATAATGAAAATTAAAACAATGCCTATTTTCCTTGCTTTTCTGTGTATGGGATTTGGTGATGCTGCCGGTCCTTTGGTGAATCTGGCAACAGAGGCGTTTGGTATTTCCAATGCAGTTGCTTCCTTAATTGCTAGTGCAGGATTTATTATGTTTGGTTTATTATCCATCCCCATGGGTATTGTCCAATATAGAATTGGCAAAAAAAATGTAATGATATTAGGCTTAGTTGTTTTTCTTGCTGGTGTTTTTGTTCCGGTTCTGGGACTTTCATTTCCTTTACTTCTGACAGCAGTTTTTATAATGGGAGCAGGTGCTGCAATACTCCAGGTTGCAGGCAATCCTATTATGCGGGATGTTTCTCAAAAGGGAAAATACTCCCGAAATTTATCTTTTGGACAGTTCATCAAAGCCATAGGTTCTCTATCAACAACCTTGATCCCTGCTTTTGCAGCCGGTAAACTGATTTCCGATTATTTTATCTTTAATCCAGATGGAGTAGCAAAACCAGCTGAATGGAGAATTATGTTTCCTATGTTTGGAATAATAATTTTAATAACTGTTCTCTCTGTATCTTTCTTAAAAGTTAAAGAAAAACAGGAAAAAAATCAGAGACCAACAACCTTTGGAACCAGTTTGAAGGCCCTGGCTGATAAATACATTTTAATCATGGTCATAGGTATTTTTCTCTATGTAGGAGCAGAAGTGTCTATGTCATCCAAAATTGCTGTATTTTTCAGTGAAAAATACAATATTGATCTTACCAAAATCGGAATGCTGGGAGTAGGGGTTTTCTTCTTATCCTTAACCATTGGACGTTTCTTGGGTAGTGTGATTTTGAACTGGATGAAACCAAAACTATTTTTACTTATTACCTGTATTGTTTCAATAATTGGACTAGGTGGAATATTTATTCATAATATAACAACTACCTGGATTTCTGTATTTTTTATTGGTATTGGGTTTGCAAATATCTTTCCCTTAATTTTTTCCATTACGGTTGATACTTTGCCGGAAAAAACAAATGAAATATCGGGATTAATGATTACAGCCATAGTGGGAGGAGCAGTAATTCCTCCTTTGACTGGCATTGTTGCTGATATCAATCTTGCTCTATCCTTTATTGTTCCCTTAGGGTGTATTCTGTATGTAACTGCTGCATCAGTGTATAATTTTAGATCAAAAAAAACCACATGAAAATCAGAACATAACAAGACTAGGGGAAATATAAAGAATATATGACAATAACAAATGGAAGATGGAAGAAAGGAGGATGGAAAATGGAAAAGGAAAAAACACTGCAAATAATATAAATCTAATGTTAAGTTTTTTCCGTTTTCCTTTCCTCCCTATTCCTTTTTTCCTTGTTCCTTTTATTTTATAGAGAAAGGAATATATAAAAAAATTTTATAATTTTTAATACAACATCGAATAGCTTAGGAGATAGATATGGATATTAAAAAAGATAAACGAGTGGTACTCACCCTGGATGCCGGAGGAACAAATTTTGTCTTTTCTGCAATACAGGGAGGTGAAGATATTGTAAATCCGGAAATTTTACCTGCCTCTCCCACTGATTTGAATAGAAACCTTACCTCAATTTCTCAGGGCTTCAAAAAAATCATAAATAGTATCCCTAAAAATCCCTCGGCAATCAGTTTTGCTTTTCCAGGTCCAGCAGACTATCCTAAGGGTATTATTGGAGACTTGGGAAATCTTCCTTGCTTCAGAGGAGGTATTGCTCTAGGACCCATGCTTGAAAATCAATTCAATATTCCGGTTTTCATTAATAATGATGGAGATCTTTTTGTTTATGGGGAAGCAATAGCCGGTTTTCTGCCCAAAGTAAACAAGCTGTTAGCTGAGGCAGGTTCTCCCAAACAGTATAAAAATCTCTTTGGTATTACTCTGGGAACCGGTTTTGGGGGCGGATTAGTAAGAAATGAAGAACTGTATATTGGTGACAATGCTGCAGCAACGGAAATATGGATTATACGTAATAAAAAATATCCACGATCATTTGCTGAGGAAGGAGCAAGTATCAGAGCTGTTAAACGGGTATATGCCGAAAAGGCTGATATTGATATTAATCGATGCCCTGAACCCAAAGACATATATGCAATTGCCGCAGGAGAGAAAGCGGGTGATCAAGCAGCTGCTGTTTCAGCCTTCAGAGAATTAGGAGAAACTGTAGGTGATGCCCTGGCCAATACAGTTACCCTGGTAGACAGCCTGATTGTAATTGGGGGCGGATTAACCGGTGCCCACAGCTTTATTTTCCCTTCCATTATAAAGGAGATGAATGGAACCATTGAAACCTTAAATGGTGATGCCTTAGACAGACTGGAGATGAAAGCATTTAATCTTGAGGATAAAAAAGAAAGGGAATCTTTTCTAAAGGGAGAAGCTAAAACCATTACTGTTCCTGGAACTACAAAAAAAATTAAATATGATCCTCTCAAACGAACTGGAATTGGGCTGTCGGTCCTGGGTACAAGTAAAGCTGTTTCTGTAGGGGCCTATTCTTTTGCCCTGCATGCTCTGGATAAAAATTAATCAATTCTATAACCATTTTAGAATTTTATCTACTACTTGAGTAGAAGTAAAACCAAATTTATCAGTCAACACATCCATTGGTGCTGAAGCTCCCATTCTTTCCATTCCGATAAACAACATAGGTGCCCGAGTGATACCATACCATCCCTGGGATACTCCTGCTTCGATAACTACCACAGGTGTCTTTTTATCAACAATGTTATTCCTTATCGTAATTGACTGACTAAAAAATACATCCAGAGAAGGCATGGATATAATCCTAATCTTCCTACCCTCTCTTAGTAAAAGCTTTTTAGCTTCCAAAGCTAAATTCACTTCCGACCCACTGGCAATCAATTGGAGGTCATTTTGACTTCCTTGTTCTTTTGAAATAATATAACCTCCCTTTTTAATCTCAGCAGGATTGAAATTTTTCTCTCTTTTAAGCTGAGGTACAGCCTGACGGGTTAAACACAAGGCTGTGGGAGCATTACCTGTCTCAAGCGCAAAAATCCAGGCTGCAGCTGTTTCCAATTCATCAGCAGGCCGGAAAACATTAAGCCCTGGAATACTGCGAAGAGATGCCAAATGTTCCACAGGCTGATGAGTAGGACCATCCTCCCCCACAAAAATACTATCATGAGTAAAAACATAAATAACTTGTAATTTCATTAATGCTGCCAGACGAATTGATGGTCTCATATAATCTGAAAAAACCAAAAAAGTTGAGCCAAAAGGAACAATCCCCTTATACTGGGCCATTCCATTCAATACACCGCCCATTCCGTGTTCCCTAATACCGAAATGGATATTTCTTCCTTTATAGTCACCTTTTATAATTGAAGGAGAATTCTGGATAAATGTCTTAGTGGATGGGGCTAAATCAGCCGAACCACCCATAAGCCAGGGAATATAATGGGATAATCTGTTGATAATCATTCCGGATGAATTTCGAGTTGCCATTTTATCTTTATTCAATCCGGTATACAATTTTTCTTCTAAATTTACAGGAAGTTTCTTTTCTACCATTTCTCTGAAAAGATTCGAGAGTTGAGGATGGTCCTTTTTCCAAAGAGAAAATTTTTGCTGCCAATCCTTATATACATATTTTAATTTTTCCACTCTCTGCTTGAAAAAATTCTCAACTTCATTCGGGACATAAAATTTTGGTTCTACCGGCCAGCCAAGCTTCTCTTTTGTTAAACCAACTTCATCCTCTCCTAAAGGAGAACCATGGGCATTAGCCGAATCCTGCTTATTGGGACTTCCAAATCCAATATGGGTTTCAGCAGCTATCAATGAGGGTCGGTTAGTCTCTTTAATACATTTGGTAAGAGCATCTTGAATTTGATTATGGTCATGTCCATCAATTGAAAGCACCTGCCAGCCGCAGGCAGAAAATCGAGCAGGAATATCCTCGGAAAATGTTAAAGAAGTTGATCCTTCGATGGTTATGTGATTATTATCATATATATAAATCAGGTTTCCAAGTCCAAGGTGCCCGGCCAGAGAAGCAGCTTCTGAAGAAATACCTTCCATAAGATCACCATCACTGACAAAACCAAAAATCTTGTGATTAATAGGAGAAAAATCATCAGTATTGAATTTCTCTCCCATTATTTTTGCTGCCAGGGCCATACCTACTCCATTGGCAAATCCCTGCCCTAAAGGACCTGTAGTAGTTTCTATCCCAGGAAGACATCCATACTCAGGATGTCCAGGAGTTTTGCTCCCCCACTGTCGAAAATTCTGCAGGTCAATTTTTGTGACTGCATACCTGCAAAGGTACAACATACTATAAAGGAGAATAGAACCATGACCTGCTGATAAAATAAAACGGTCCCTGTTTAACCAATGAGGGTCGTCAGGATTATAACTCATAAATTGACTCCATAAAACAAAAGCACAATCAGCCATACCCATAGCCATTCCCGGATGCCCAGAATTTGCTTTTTGTACACTGTCAACAGCCAACATTCTGATAGTATTCACACATTTATTTTCAAGAATCGGATCACTTCTTTTTTCTGTCATCAAAATCCTCCTTTTATTCATTAAAAAAGAGCTTGTGGTCTCAGCCCTTACCTAGTATTGTCTTGCCTTACTTTTAGGATAATTCTGTAAGCCAACTCAAATTTCTTAAAAAATATTTTTATTAAGGGAAGCTCTGATTTCAAAAGGATCCTTCCCCTTCAGGCCACGAATCCTCTGACTGACAGACTGGAAAAGTTCTATTTGCTTTCTGTACACAGATACATTCTTTTTTATGGGTCTTTTTCTCATAGATTCATCGAATTCAATAAAAGGCTGAATAACTCCTTTCAGATCTATCTTAGATCCATTCTCATTTAGCCATACCCAGGCAGCATGTAAGGCTGCCCCCAGAGCTGCCCCTTCCCCTTTTACTGGTACTGTTTCAGCATTAAAGACATCAGCAATTGTCTGACACCATACCTCTGATTGGGAGAGTCCACCAGTAAGGCGAATTTCTTTAACCTTAACTGGTAATCGCTGAAATCCATCATAAAGATTAAGGATATGTCCTTCCAAAACTGCCCGGCTCAGGATCTCCGGGGTAAAATCATGCAACCAAAATCCAAAATATATAGCTGCTGCATGGGGAATGTCAGGAGTACGTTCTCCTTCATACCAGGGTATAATGATACGGCCCTTATTCCCAGGATCAGTTTTATTAATAATGTGGTTAAAGTCTTTATGGTTCATTTTATACTCTTCCAAAATGGAATTATATCCATTGGCAAGGTTTGAAACACAGAGCAGAGGCAGATAATGACCTGTACTGTCACAGAAAGAGGCAATTTCTCCATAAGGATCCACATAAGGCTCATCCATATAGGAATAAGCTGTTCCACTTGTACCCAAACTTATAGTCACAATACCTAGCTTTACATTACCTGTTCCTACAGCACTGTACATATTATCTCCGCATCCTGCATCAACAAAACAGTCAGGAGAAAATCCGAAGTCTGAAACTAGCTTATCCGATATCGTACCAATGGTCTGATAGGACGGTTTAACTTCTGGAAGTTTGTTTATTAAATTTTCATCTATGGCATTAATAACTTTTTTTGACCACTTCCCGCTTTTAGGATTCCACAGAGCAGTACCTGAAGTATCACCTGGTTCCATGATCCGTACACCTCCAGTTAGATACCAGTTTATATAATTATGAACTAAAAACAAGGTGGAAGCTTTCCTATAAGCTTTTGGTTCGTGGCGTACCAAATGAAAAATTTTTGCTGCTGTATATCCTGTACGCTGGCTGTTACCTGTTTCCTTAATCATTACCTCAGGTCCTCCAACCAGAGCCGTAAGGATTTCACATTCTTCCTGAGTTGAAAAGTCATTCCAAAGTTTGCTGGTTGCTCTGGCAAGATTACCATCCTTATCCAATGCAACCAGACCATGCTGCTGACCGGAAACTGAAATACAACGCACAGCATCAATAGGTACTGAAGATTCACTAAATTTTTTCAATACACTATTCACTGCCTCAATCCACATATGAGGATCAGATTCCGAAACTCCTTCAGGCATATCCTTAATTACACCGTTACGGGTATCATATAAAGGAAGATCTTCATCATAGTTTACTATATTTACAAATACGACTTTTCCAGATTCTATATCCAGTACCACCAGCTTGCAACTCTGGGTAGATACATCCAGACCGGCAAATAATTTCTTCAATTTGATTTTCCTCCAGATTTCATTATTTTAGATTACTAACCATTATCTGATATACAAATTGAAAATGTATTCATAGAGCTCCTGCTGACTGCTAATTTGTACAGGTTCTCCCAACTCAGCAGCCAAAGCAGCCAGTGTTTTCAAGTCCAGCTCCCCTTTCTCAAACCTGGCACCCTCACCCGAATCGAAACTTGCATAACGTTCTTGCTTCATTTTAGGAAGATCTGACTTTTCCAGAATCTGTTCTGCAATAAGTAAAGATCGAGCCAGTGTATCTATAGAGGATATATGGGCAATAAAAATATTTTGCAATAACTACCCAAATCAAATACATGAAAAGAACGCGCCTGAAAAATTCAAGCCCGTAATACGGTAGCCGGTTTTCATTTCTCCATAATCAACCGTATCTACCATCATTATTCAAACTATTGGTACCCCCATTTGAGTAAAAAATTAAATTATAGTCCAGAGTATAAATATAAATATAATATTATTAATATTCACGAAAAAAAGTATAATTGAACATACAATGATCGAACTTTGAATGACAATATAAGACATCTTTTTAGATAATATTCTGGTCAAATAATCGGATAATTTAGCACCTATTGCTGCTGAAGTCATACTAATGGTTAAAAAGATGGTCAATAAATCTTTTCTTCCCACCACCTCTTTAATGTAATAAATTGCAGAACTTCCTCCAAACCGGATAGTAAATTATCAGCATTAAAATACATTAATAATGAAGACTGTATAAAATCATTATTCCATTTATTTTTCATCAAAATTAATCATAGCAATTAACTATTAAGGGCAAGCTTTCTAAAAGTCTAAAAAAAAATGAATCATTCCGAATACTTAATAAAAACAATACAATAAAATTTCTGATTTGACAGAAATAACAGTTCTAAAGTATTTTTGTTAACATCAATATCGAAAAAATTATTTTATAATTAAATTGATTAATCTCTCAATATTTTGTAAATTAAGCCAAAAAATTAACCAAAAACAATTTGGAGGAAATCATGAAAAAGAAATCGCTCCTTATTTTAATTACTTCTTTATTAGTACTTATACTTTTTTCCTCTCTGGTAACTGCTCAGGAAGAAGAGAAAAAGGAAGAGGAAGTAAAGGAAGTATACCAGTTTACCATGGACATTGAACTGCCGCATACCTCACCAGAAAGCCAGGGACGTACTGGTACCTGCTGGTGTTTTGCAACCAATTCAATGCTGGAATCTGAATTCATGAAGAAAAATAAAAAAGATACCCTAGATCTTTCTGAGATGTTTATAGTCCGGTATGCTTACTCTGATAAAGCAGAAAATTATGTACGTTTTCACGGAAAAAGTAACTTTTCCCAAGGCGGTGCCTGTCATGATGTGATGAACCAAATGAAACAACACGGCTGCATTCCTGAGGTTTTATATATGGGTAAAAACATTGACGAAGATGACCATAATCATAGTGAGGTTGGAAGAGTTCTTAAGGCAATGGTAGATGCGGTTCTGGAAGCACGTAAACCAACCCCAATTTGGAAAGATGCCCTTAATGCTGCTGCTGATGTCTACTTGGGAACACCTCCTGAGACCTTTACTTATAAAGAAAAACAATACACCCCAAAAACATTTTTAAAAAAATATCTGGACCTAACTCCTGATGATTACATTGAAATAACTTCTTTCTCCCATCTTCCTCTATATCAACAAGTTATGCTAAAACTTCCGGATAACTGGGCTTTTAATGACGAATATTATAATGTAAAAGTAGAAGATCTATCCAGGATCATTGAGCATTCCTTAAAAGAGGGGCATACAGTTGTCTATGGCGGTGATATAAGCAATAAGCATTTTTCATCCAGAGAAAACGGGTATGCAATTGTACCAAAAGATGAAAAATGGGAGGATAAAAGTTTAGCTGAAATTGAAGCTGAAGTTGATGAACCTGTAGAGGAAAAGGAAATAACCACTGAATTAAGACAGAAACAGTTTGATAAATTTATGGTTACTGATGACCATGCTATGCATATTGTAGGGTTTGCTCATGATCAAAAAGGAAATACCTACTTTTATACTAAAAATTCCTGGGGATCAAAAGGTAAATTCAAGGGATATCTTTATATGTCAAAACCTTTTGTTGAATTAAGTACTACTGCTATTATGGTAAATAAAAATGCACTACCTAAAGATATAAAAAAGAAATTGGGTTTATAAAAAAAGTTTTCAATCTAAGCATTTGGTTATAATAATTAAATTCTCACGCAAAGACACAGATTATACAAGGTTCTATTTAGTTGAAAAAATATTTTTCTCATTTAGGATTGTGGTGACTTTGCGTGAATTTTTTTTAACTTCTTTTCAGTATATTCAAGTAATTATATGATTAATGAAATTAAATCTGTGCTTATCTCTAAATCAAATCGTATCAGATTTTTTAAATTTGGTATGGTTGGACTATCCGGAGTAATAGTTAATAACGGCCTACTCTGGCTTCTGGTAGAAAATACCTTGCTTCCCTTCTATCTCTGCTCTCTTATGGCCATTGAGACCTCAATTCTAACCAACTTTCTTCTTAATGATAACTGGACCTGGATTGACAAAAGAGAGGGTAATTTTTTTCATCGTTTCCTCAGATACAACACTTCTACAGCTTTCAGCTCCATATTTATTAATATTACTATTCTGCTCTTGTTTAAAGAATGGATAGGATTAGCCTATCTTCCGGCAAATCTTATTGGCATTGGATGCGGTATGATTTCAAATTTTATTCTTAATTCTATTTGGACCTATGGTCACAAACGTCTGATTCTTCCCTTAAAGGTAAAGATAATACTGTTTTCTTCTCTCATTTTCCGGCTCTTGATTGCTGCAGGCATTGGTCCAGGATACGATGAAGCCTACTATTATGTATATTCCATCCACCCCTCCCTCAGCTATTTTGATCATCCTCCCTTTGTGGGATTCTTAGCTGGATTTGTCCCCTATCTTACCGGAATAATTTCTCCCTTTACCATCAGACTGGGAGCGGTTTTTCTTTTCACTTCCGCTGGATTAATTTTTTACCAATTAAGTAAAAATTTTCTTTCTGAAAGTGAAGCCGTCATTGCCTATGGTCTATTAAATATAACTCCTATCTTCTTTCTGGGTGCAGGCACCATGATCCTCCCTGATGCAGGTCTGCTCTTCTTCTGGATAACAACATTAGTTATAATCAAAAGAATACTTTTAAAAGGAGATGACAGACTCCTGCTCTGGATTACAGCCGGAATATTGACCGGATTTACCCTGCTTTCAAAATATCTGGGGATATTTTTAGGATTCTCTTTTATCCTATATCTTTTAGTCAAGAATCCCAAGAAATTCCTCCGGATTACTCCCTATATGTATGGAATATTCGCATTTATAGTTTTTCTGCCGGTTGTGATCTGGAATATTCATCACAATTTTATCTCCTTCACTTTTCAAGGATCAAGAGCTGTAAGCACTTCTATCTCTTTTGATACTTTTTTAAAAGCACTGGGAGGTCAGGCTGGATATCTGACTCCCATGATATTTATACCCATGATATTTATTGTCTGGATCACCTTTAAAAAAGGTATGATTAAAAAAAATAAAGAATACTTCTTTTACTTTATATTTGGCTCTGTTCCAATTATTATCATAAATCTGATATCTTTCTTCAGATCAATTCTACCTCACTGGACCATGCCGGGGTATATCATACTCTGCATTCCTTTGGGTCGATATATTAAAGAAAAGCTTGAAACATCAAAACTTACCAGACTAATTGTGCCTGTATCAATTATTCTGATTATATTGTTACTCACAGCAGTCTTCCTGCATACTGGTTACGGTATTTTCCATCTGGAAAAACTTGCTGAAAAAGGTACTATTACCAAAAAAGAATTTTATAAAGATGCCACTCTCGACCAACATGGGTGGCAGGTTGTGAATGACTATCTAAAACAAAATGGAATCAAACCAGATAATGTTTTTCTCTTTACTCATAAATGGTTTTTAAGCGGAGAAGTAGAACTTGCCACCAAGAGAAAATTTAAAGTGCTCTGTTTCAATAAAAAAGACTCCCGTGGATATGGTATCTGGGATACAGAACTGAATATGATAGGTAAAGATGGAATAGTAATCTATACCAACCGTTATAAGATCAATCCCCAAAAAAGATATAAAGATTATTTTGAGTCAATCTCATCTCCTGATTCCATCACTGTTAATAGAGGAGGAGTTTTGTCAAAATGGTTCTACTTTCAAAGATGCAAAAATCTGATAAAAAGATATCCTCTTCCCTATTCTACTCAACAGAACTAATCTCTGCTTTAATAAAGTCAATAATTCTATAAGAAGATTAAGATATGAAACTATATGAAATTTTGACAACAATAATCAAAATATCAAATTAATGAGTATGAGGATTAAGATGTTAAAGCTAATGAAAATTTTGGGTAAAATAATTGGAATCTTTTTCCTGTTGATGATTGCAATTGCAATCATCCAATATATCCTCTGTCCCATTTATACATTCCCTCCTTCTGAACCTTTTTCAGGTAATGAATGGTTTAATCCCTATGCAAATCTTGCCCCTACCTGGTACAAAGCAAATTTCCATGCCCATACAATCTCCTGGCTGGGATTGACCAATGCCAAGGACACCAAAGAAGAATTGATAGAGCATTATAAAAAACTTGATTATGATATCATAGGAATATCCAATTACATGAGTCTTACTCACATCGATACCTCGGAACTTATGGATTTCAGGGTGTATGAACATGGCTACAATCTGAAAAAACGCCACCATCTTGCCCTGAATGCAAAAAGAGTGGACTGGAGAGACTACCTTCTCTGGCAGAATCTTCACCACAAACAGCACATGATTAATATTATGAAAAATTCAAGTTCTGCGGTTGCTATTGCCCATCCAAAATACTACCATGGTTTTATACCAGAAAATATGAAATATTTAACTGATTATGATTTTATTGAAGTGCTGAACCACTACAAAAAATCCATTGAAATCTGGGATGCAGCTCTCTCTTCCGGCAGAGTTAGCTGGATATTAGGTGACGATGATACCCATGATTGTAAAAAAATCAATAATACCGGTGTGTGTTGGACCATGATTAACTCTCTGGCTAAATCAAAAGACTTGATACTTGAAAATATGAAACAGGGACAAACAATTGGAGTTTCCGGTAAGCATGGAATTATTGACAATCAACTGCAAAGTTTGACAATAGATTCATCTCATTTGAATATAAAATTTATTGAACCAGTTAAGAAAATAATTTTCATCGGACAGGGGGGAGAGATAAGAGGTGAACAAGAAAATACAGACTCAGGTATTTTAAAACTTCTGCCCAATGACACCTATATTCGTACGGTTGCCTATACAGATTCCTGCACTCTTTTTCTTAATCCGGTATTCAGATATAATGGTGAAACTATTCCACAACCCCAAGCAGAAGTGGACTGGTTTAAGACCTGGCTGCAGAGAATTATAATTCTGTCATTATTAATGTTTCTATCAATTATTTATATTAAAAAAGTAAAATTATCAAGATAGGAGTGTGTTACTTATATAGAATGCCTCTGTAGTATTGATCTTAACCTTGAAGTCCGTAGTCAGGGACTGTGGATAACCATTTAGAGGAATGGGGATGAAATAAAAAATAAGAATCATTACTTTTCAGGCTAGAGGCAGTCCCTGACCGCCGAAAAATCACTAGAAATACCATCCAGACCTGACATTTTTCAAAATGCCTGATAGCCCCTGATATTCATCTGGGATTTAAATTTAGGGGGGATATATTCCGGTGATACAGGGGTGTTATTGAACTTCTATTGAAGATTCCGGAAATTAGTAAAACAGTTCGAAACCATATCTTTACGATATTAAACATTACTGCAGAGACCGCTTGTGCTTATCTCTGCAGTAATCTGATTTTTTTTGTTTCTATCTGTTATTTATATCAAAAGAATAAAAATAATTAAACTCTCAAAATGTCCCTGGGATCTATCCAATTTTTTATAGAATTTCTATTTCCTTTAGGGAACGCTCCTACCTTGAATAAAAGCACTTCATTTCTATTTTGTAGTTAACAACAACAAAAAAATTCATGTAGAAAAATAAAAAAAATCTGGAAAAAAATAAATTTTAAAAATTGTAATCCTCTACAATTTCCATTTAAAATAATCCACTCCTCAACAAGAGCGGGATTAATCCATCCACAAATCCAAAAGGGACGGGAGTAAAAGAAATAATAAAAACCAGTAAAACAAGTATTCCTACTATTTTTCTCTTTCTGCCAAGAGGTATATAGTCATTCATGGTTGCTGGATGTTTTCTAAAAATTGCCAGAAGTATTAAAACCAGAAACCATCCTACATAAAAAAATAAGCATACTATTACCAATGCTGTATAAAATATTAATGAAAACATTTTACTTCGATTTCTTAAAAGGGAATAGAATACATGTCCACCATCAAGCTGACCGATAGGAAGCAAATTTAAAGCAGTAACCAGTAGTCCTACCCACCCGGCATACGCTAGAGGGTGAAGCAGTACATCTTGGCCTTGAGGAATATCCCCCAGGATAGCTCTGGAAATTAGACTGAAGAGAAGTGAATCTCCCAGAGTTATGGTATTCTCTCCTAAACTTGAAATATTTACAATCTGAGACATTTTTAGACCAATCACAATAGAAGGGATAATCATTACCAAACCAGCTATTGGTCCAGCTGCCCCAATATCAAAAAGTGCTTTTCGGTTGGGAATTCTACCCCCCATTTTTATAACTGCTCCCATGGTACCAAAAGGAGGAAGAGGTATGGGAATAAAATAGGGAAGAGTTGCAGAAACACCATATTTTTTTGCAGCAATAAAATGACCCATTTCATGAGTAAGGAGTATGGTCATTATTGCTCCTGAATACCACAAAGCTCCTTTGACTCCATCAGACAAACCCACAAAAAAGGTGGTAAAGACTGTCAACACAAATAGAAAAAAATGTATAAAATATTTTCTTTTTTTCTTGGCTTTGATGATTTGAGTTTCAAAATCTCTCATGTATTCTCCTTTGGAAAATCAACCTACAAAAATTTTGACCTTATTATCGATTTTATACTCTCAATGTTCTTCCCTTACTCTACGATTACTAGATTTTTATTTGTAACCGTTCACAGAGAATAAAAAATTGTTTGGATCACACTTCATGTTGCCTCATAATAAAATATAACCATAAATATTTCATGTATTTGAATTTTTGAAAAAATCTCCCTAAATCCCTCTTTAAAAAAGAGGGACTTAAGTATGAATAATGTATTAAAGCCCCCTTTTATAAAGAGCTTCTCCTGAGAAAAATCGAAGGAGGGTTTGGGGGATTTAATACCAAATGTATCAATCATTCATTCCCCATCTTCTGTCCTCTGGCCTCTGACTTCTGTCTTCGATTCATTATTTCCTTTTCACTATTCACTTCTCCATTTTCCATATTCCTTTTTTTCCTATTCCATTCTTTTTTAGTCTCTATTCTTTTATCTTTGTTCTTTGATCTTCCCTCCTCCATCTTCCACGCCCTTATTTTATAAATTTTCTGGCTAAATATTATTTTTCTAAAAACGCTTAATACCACCACTTTTAAAAACAACCTTATCCCCTATTTTAAAACCAAACTGTTTATGTGCATTACCCTGGTTGACTGAAATTTCAACACTACCACTGCTTCCAATTAATGCCAGGATTTCTCCTTTTTTAACTTCAGAGTAGATTGATTTTATTTCAGGTAAAACCACATTTTTAATTTTTATCTGTAAATCTTTTTTATTTCCAAGAAGTTCAGCTCCGATATTGGTAATACAATTGCCAAAAGAATCAATGTAAATAATTTCACCAATAACTTTATTCTTCTCCCTAATAGGTTTTAATACCTCTGGTTTTGTGTAATTTCTGACTTCCTTTCCTAAATCCATTATATCTACTCCCAGAGAAAGATGTGCAGCCACCGGTGCAAAAATATCCCGACCATGGAAAGTTGTACTAACCTCATCTAAAAAATAATCACTATTTGTAACTTCAACTACCCTGTATTCAGTATAATCATCATAAATATATTTCAAAACTCTATTATCAGGTGCTAAAAATAGATATTCCTCAGTACTGACAGCAATTATTGGTCTTTTACTACCAACTCCAGGATCTACTACTACAACATGGATTGTTCTTTTAGGAAAATACTGATAAGCTTGCTTAAGTATATATGCTCCTTCTTCGATATTCTGAGGAGAGACAGAGTGAGTAATATCTACTATCTGTATAACAGGATTAATATTCAATATAACACCTTTCATCGAACCAACATAAAAACCGGAATATCCAAAATCAGTTATTAATGTAATCATAGTATAATTTCCCTCCCTTAATACAGTTAAGTTCAAGATAAAAAAGTTTGGTAAAGTAAAATAATTTATAAATGATAGTCTATATTCTAACAAAAATACAATGAAGATAAAATAATTTGCACAGGATTAAAACCATCTTATTTTTTTATAATTAGTTATAATCTTTACTTACTATTATTACTCTATGTTAATAATGACTATAACAACTTTAAAATAAATAATCTGAATTAATTATCGTCTTAAAATCATCTTTCTCATTTCAGTAAACTCATCTACTTCCATACGTAACAAATAAATACCACTGGGAAGATTTACTCCCTCAAAATCAGTACTATTCCATTCAACACTATGAAAACCCGCACCCTGCTTTTCATTTACCAACTCCCTAATAAATCTACCAAGTAGATCATATACCTTAATATTAACAAAACACTCCTCTACTAAGTAGTATTTAATAGAGGTATTAGGATTAAAAGGATTAGGATAATTTTGCATTAATTTCCATTTATGGATTGATAAATCGTCTAAAGACCAATCCTTTATTCCAGTAGAAAAAATTCTGCAATATGTTATATAGCCGGTATAATTTGTATTTACAAAAACTTGACTGTCACTATAGCTTTCAACCGATAATTTATGCCAGCTACTAAAATTATATAAATAAACTGGTAATTGATCAGCTTCGATCACATCTGCACTACCCAAAATACTCTCATCATAAGGTAAAGAAACAGTGATCTTTTTACTTAATAGCAATCCAGGTGGCCCTAAATAAAAATACTTTCCAAATGATGCAATTGAATCCGGTAGCTGAGGAATTGTATCAATCTCTCCTAAAGTAAAATAAAGAGTATCACCTATTGCTCCATCAGGAAAAATAATCCCTATCCCTGTTGTATCACTCCTGATTGTTCCACCACTTGGATAAACAACTTGCTTATAAGGATTGGTAATCCTTCCCTTACCCACTGAAAAGGTAAAGGTTGTATCTAACTTATTTATAACGGAATCCTGGCATTGTATATTAATAAAAATCCTACTATCTTGAACAATACTATCTGGGATATAATGGAATAGAAAATTCTTTCCCATCTCAGTAATATTGGACTGGTTATACTCAATAATATTATCATTAATAAACACATTAAGAGAGTTAATATCAGTTCCACAACCTGCATTGGGATCTCCAATCTTAAATTGAACAGCACTATTTACTGGTATTGATTCCATTCCCGGAAGAGGAAAACAATAAAAAAGTTTTGGTGGAATAAAATCATCATTTTCTAATAAGAATGTAATATAACCTGTATAACTTGTTTGTATTGAAATTTTATTCTCACTATAATTTTCAACTGATAATTTCCTCCAGCTATTAAAATTATATAAATAAACTGATAATTGATCACCTTTAGTAATATGTGCCTTTTTTAACACACTTTTATCACAAGGTAGAGAAACAGTGATCTTTTTATTCAACCGTAATCCAGGAGGCCCTAAATAATAATACTTTCCAATAGTCACAATTGAATCTGGCAACTGAGGAATTGTATCAATCTCCCCTATTGTAAAAGAGAGAGTATCGCCTACTGCGCCTTGGGGAAAATCAATCTCAACACCATTTGTTTCACTAATAACTGTTCCACCACCTGGATAAATAATTTCCCTGTAAGGATTTATTATCCTACAATTTCCTGTTAAAAATGAATAAGTTGTATCTAAGTGATTTATTACAGAATCCTGACATTGTACATTTATAGATACCCAATTTTCTTTTTCAATATTGTCTGGGATGTAATGAAATAAAAAATTTTTTCCAATCTTAGTGATATTGGACTGGTTATACTCAATATCATCATCATTAATAAACACCTTAAGAGAACCAATATCAGTTCCTGAGCCTGCATTAGGATCAACAATCCTAAATTGGATAACTCCATTTACTGGTACTGATTTTATACCAGAAAACGGATAACAGTAAATAAGTTTTGGGGGGAAATTATCATTATTTTCTAATAAAATTATATTTTTCAGAGTATCATCTCTCCAGCCTACTGCTGGTGTTTCAGATACAGTAATATTACTACTGCCTATAGTATTATCTTTGTAAAAAAATGTTACAAAAGTGCTTCCGGAATCAATGGTAACTTCAGAAATAGGATTCCAGTATAATGAATCAAGAGAAAATTCTCCTGTTAATGAAGTCGTTTTTAAAGAAAGATTATAATCATAACTTAAGGTAATACTCTCCTCTTTAGAATTCTGAACCTGTACTGAAATAGAACTTGATATAATCCCTTTTTCCAGAACTTGAATTCTAGGATTAAAAACAAGAATCTTAGTTGTATCCAGAATCATAAACTCTTCTGTAACATCTAAAGAATAACCATCTTCATCACTAACTTTTAAAAGACAGTGAAGAGATGGTGGTTCATCCACTCTCCAGGTAACAGTGCTATCATTCACTATCCGGGAAAATAATGGATCCCAGTTTTGTCCTCCATCTCTTGATATCTCAATATTTACTCCATACTCTACCCCGGGAAAACTCCAGTGAATGGTTACCAGAGAATCCAGATAATAACTTTCTCCCCCCTCAGGATTAATCAAGAATATTGATTGGCCTGTTCTAAACACATTATCAGGTGTGGTAGTAAGCTTGCCTTTACTGTTTTGGGATATGATTTTATAATGATATTCCGTCACTGGTTCCAATTCCGTGAGTTCTACTTTATGATTAGTTACAAATGAATTTTCTTGAATATCTCCCTCATTGTAATTGTCTGTAAAGCCGTATTGAACTCTTGAATCACAGGCCTTATCAGTATACCAGGATATAACTACACTCCTTGAAGTTACATCTTTTATTCGAACATTAAAAATGGTGGGAAAATCACCCTCAGTATAACTACCAGGAGAGTAATAATTCCAGCTCTGTTTTAAATGAGAGTATAAAGGATCTTGCCACTTATCTGTTGCAGAATTTTGATTGCTATCCTCATTAGAAAAAACCTTAATCCTGTAATTATCATTTGATACATCACAAAGAATTAACTCTTCTCTACTGTCCCCAGTTACATCTGCTACATAAATCATTGCTACCTGAATCTGCGGATCTTTATCAGACGTTGACCAGACAACTTCCCCAGTACAAGCATTTAAAATTACCGCATTTCCACCAGGAATATCAACATAATGAGTATGCCTTGCCATCCCAGCAATGAATTCTTTTTTCCCTCCCCCCCAATCAATTGTCCACACCTCTTCTATTCCTTCCCCATTACCAGCAGGATTGAAACCAGCAGGCAAAACATCCTCCATATTATAATCAGCTATATACTCTGCATTAACATCATATATCCAAGGATGCTGACCCATTGCTTGTTCATCAATTTCTCCTGAAGAATTATAAATTGAAAACCTAGACCGATTCCACACTTCGCAATAATCATGACTATTATCATAGTTACCCACACAGATATTCTGGGGCTCCCGTTTATATCCATCCTCAAACAGTTCAGTCTCTTTTCTCCAGATTATTGAATATTTAGAAAACATTACTGTATGCCAAGAATCCAGTGTATTCGGACCTGGAACATGATCTTCCTCTGATATTACCCATTCCAGCCCTGGAATATCTGAACGAAAATCACCTACTGCAATAGCATCTATATGGTCTATATATTTATTACTAGTATTTACTCCCACCCATCTTTTCCAAAGATATTCATAATTTCCTGGAATAATTATATTTACAGTAGAATTCTCATAGTCTATTACATTCCCGCCAATAACCTCATCAATTCCATCAAGATCAATATCAGCACAAACAGGACCACCATGACGCTGACCGAAATATCCCTCATAAATTCCATCAGATATATCATCATTCTGTTTTACCCGCCATATCTCCTCTCCAGTTTCGAGATTTATAGCAATTAAGGTGCGGTTAATACTTTCCCAGTAATGACTAATACCTTCCCTTCCATTTGTCTGAATTAATACATCTCTTCTTTTCTGAGGGTAACTAGGATATCTCTGATTAACAAGTACCATATTAGCTGCAATCTGAGTAGTATCATCAACAGTTATCACAAATGAATTCTCCCTATAACCAGTAGCTCCATCAAATATAATTATTTCATTATTATCATTCAACGCTACTACCTCAACATCCCCATCTCCATCAATATCTGCAGCACCAATTTTATTTCCTGAGTTAACTTCAAACTTATAAATCATGGAAATCTCTTTACTCCATAAGATATCTCCATTATGTTTGTACACATAAAGACTGTCCATTGAACGAAACACATAATCTAGTTTATTATCATGGTTAACATCCTGTACAAAAAAACAACCGTCCTGAGGAGGTTCTTCAATGGAAAAAATAAAAGGGTTGGAGATATACTGAGAATAAGAAAAACTGCTGATTACTAATAAAACTAAGAAGATCGATAAAATAAAATCGGTTTTTTTCATTTTTATTAAGGAAAAATAAAAGAATATATTTTTCAAATAATCCTCAGATACAATTTATAATACATAATAAATTATTTTAATCTTTACAATAGTATATACTAAAAAAAAAAAAATTAAAAACCAAATAAAAAATTTGACATTTAAAATTTTCTCTTATCTTTTTAATGGTTTTCAAACAAAAATGTTTCATAAAGGAGGCTGCTTTTTACTGATTTAACTATCTGGATAGGATTCATCATTTCACTAATTATTATTCTCTCTATATCAATAAAAAATCTGTACATTGCCTTTTTTTAGGTTCTGTTTTTCTCAGCATTTATAACCTTTCTATTTCAAAATCATTAACTGTTATAATAAAAACACTAACTGATATATCAATTGTATTGCTTGCTGTCTCAGTAGGATTCATTTCCATAATTGGAGGATTACTGCAAGAATCCCATCTTATGGAATCTCTTGTTCAAACTTTCGAGTAGGTAAAAAGGGGAGCTTAATGCTTTCTCCCGCTCTATTTGGAATGCTTCCCATGCCAGAGGGTGCGCTGTTATCTGCTCCCATGGTTGATAGATTTGGAGAAAACATTGATGATTCAAAAAAAGTTATAATAAATGTCTGGTTCAAACATTATCTGGTATTTATTTATCCTCTTGGAGCCCTGCTTCCAACAACAAAAATGGGATATGTTGCTTCTCCCATACACCCTTATGTTTCAGTTTCAATAGAATATTTTAAAACCAATCTTAAAAATTTTATACAGCAGATTTTTTCCCCACCCTGATTGCACTTATCATTGTTTCAATTGTAGGAATTATTGCATTATATTAATTAATGACTAGCATTAATTATGAATCTCTTAGTAACAAATAAAGTGTACATAAAAAAAGGATCAGAATTTTATTTTCTGACCCTCTTTTTATAACCAAAAGAAACAGTTTAGTGTCATGTTTAGGACTTAAATATACAGCCTTCACTGCAGTGTGCAACTCGTGGGATCATATATCTTTTCATATTATCACCTCAAATAAATCGTTCAATCTATATCTACAAACTTGATACTCATTTAATCTGATTTTGTTTCGGTATTAATACCTGAAAGAAAAATAGTAATAAATGAAAAACATTAAAAGTATTTCACTAATCTTACTTAATCTAACCTAATCATCTTTTCCATCCCAACAATAGGTACATAATTTTTCTTTGGGTAGTCCAATTGCTTTCACAAGATTATCAAGCTTTTGATATTGCAAAGAAGTTAATTTCAGTCTATTTCTTATAATTTCAATCATATGGATATACTTATCAGAAGACTGATCAGAATATGATTCCAAATATTTATTCTCATCTCCTTCAAGTTCTTTTATAGCTTTCCTGGTTGCCAGGTCTAAAACCGACCTGGAACGGGAAAAATTTAAATATTTACACCCATATACAAGAGGAGGACAGGCTGGTCTCATATGAACCTCCTTTGCACCATAATCAAAAATACGTTGAATAATATCTTCTAATTGAGTACCTCGTACAATAGAATCTTCACAAAAAAGAAGTCGTTTCCCTTCAATCATCTCTCGTATTGGTATGAGCTTCATTTTTGCAACCAGTTCCCTGATTTTCTGATCTTGAGGCATAAAACTTCTTGGCCAAGTTGGAGTATATTTCACAAAAGGACGCCTGTAAAGAATATGTGCTTCATTTGCATAGCCAATTGCATGGGCTGTACCGGAATCAGGAATACCGGCTACTATGTCAATAATTCTGTTGTCATTTCTGGCTAGTAAAGCACCGCACCGGTTTCTGACATCTTCAACATTTATCCCTTCATAGGATGAAGACGGAAAGCCGTAGTAAACCCAAAGAAAAGCACATATTTTCATTTCTTTGCTCGGCTCTTTCGTCTGTTCATATCCATCCTCTGTTATACGGACTATCTCTCCTGGGCCTAAATATTTCACAATATTATAATTGAGGTTTGGAAAAGCACAGGTTTCAGAGGTAGCGGCATAGGATCCATCTTTTTCTCCAATTATAATTGGTGTTCGGCCGAGTTTGTCTCTACCAGCATAAATACCTTCACGGGTAAGAAGTAAAATTGAACAAGAACCTTCAACTGCTTCCTGAACGCTACTGATACCGTTGGTAAAATTCTCCTCTTCATTAATGATGGTGGCTACAAGCTCAGTCTGATTTACTGTTTGATCTTTTATTTCTGAAAAATGAGTTGTTTTCTTTTTAAAAGCTTTTTTTACCAACTGGTCAGCATTATTAACTACTCCAACTGTCACAATAGCAAAAGTACCAAGATGGGAATATACCAGTATAGGTTGATCTTCATAATCACTGATTATGCCTATTCCCTGGTTTCCTCTCATTTTACTAATCTCTGTATCAAACTTGGAACGAAATTGGGTATCTGTAATGTCATGAATATACCTGGTAAAACCTTCAGAATTTTTTACTGCGATACCCCCCCGCTGGGTCCCCAGATGAGAATGATAGTCTGTTCCAAAAAAAACATCCTGTACACAATCTGATTTTGAAACCACCCCAAAAAAACCACTCATAAAAAACTCCCTGATCTATTAAAAATTCAAAAAAATATTTAAAATCCACAAATTTTCTTTAATGTGTTTTAAAATTTTTTTATGCAGATAGAGACTTATTATAATAAATATTAAAATCAATTGCAACTTTAAATGAGTAAAAATATTAAAAATCTTTACTGCCATTCTTCTCCAATCGTGAATTAATGTATTTGAATCTGGTAGTAAGAAGTACAGGAATCCATAACTTTTTTCCAGATTTTGAAAACCAACTATTTCCAATCCCATAAGTTTTAATAGTAGAAGTTATTTACTGAGGTAGGAGAATCAATGAAAAAAAAATTTACCATAACATATAAAATTAAT
>CAYUAG010000042.1:0-29866 GCA_964442615.1 uncultured bacterium | reverse complement strand
TATTAATCCCCCTCTCCCTTTCAGCTCAAAAAAAGGGAGTCCGGGATTATGGTATTCAAATAGGAGAATTATCTCCTGGGTCGAATAATGCCATAACAGATGTAGAGGGAGTTTCAGTAGGTCATTTTACTCTCATCCAAGGAGAAGACATTCGTACTGGTGTTACAGCTATTCTCCCTCACCAGGGTAATATCTTTCAGGATAAAGTTTCTGCTGCTATATACATTGGCAATGGTTTTGGTAAACTGGTTGGATATAGTCAGGTTGAAGAGTTGGGGAATATTGAAACACCCATTATATTAACCAATACCCTTAGTGTGTTTAGAGCAGCAGAGGCTTTAATTGAATATACTCTAAGGCAGTCTGGTAATGAAAACGTCAGGTCAGTTAATCCAGTTGTAGGAGAGACCAATGACGGATATTTGAATGATATAAGGGGATTACATATAAAAAAGGAACATATTTTTAAAGCAATTGAGAATGCATCCTCAGGTCCGGTTGAACAGGGAGTAACAGGAGCAGGAACAGGTACAATATGTTTTGGCTATAAAGGCGGAATTGGCACCTCATCCCGAAAACTTGATGAGAAAAATGGAGGTTTTACCCTAGGAGTACTGGTGCAGACAAATTTTGGCGGGGGCCTTACTATTAAAGGAGTAGCAATTGAACCTGAGTTAGCCAAAAGAAAAAATAATTCCCCTGACGGTTCCTGTATGATAGTAGTGGCTACAGATGCTCCGGTTGGTTCAAGAAATCTAAAGCGGCTTGCCAAGAGAGCTATTTTTGGTCTGGCCCGTACCGGAGGAATTGGTTCCAATGGAAGTGGTGATTATGTAATTGCATTCTCCACAGCAGAAGAAGTACGAGTTCCCTATATAACTGACTCCAGGTATAAAGAAAGTAGAGAACTTTACAATAGAAACATGACTCCTCTCTTTGATGCAGTAATTGAAGCAACCGAGGAAGCCATACTCAATTCTCTTTTTTATGCAGAGAAGGTAAAAGATGTTCCTTCCCTGCCAGTTAATCAAGTTATAATGATTTTGAAGAGCATAATATGATAAGGTAATGAAGCATGAATGGAAAACCTTTAATCGGCATTGTTGGAGGTGTCGGTCCTTCAGCAGGATTTGATTGTGCAAATAAAATTGTCGATCAAACCATAGCAGAAAATGATCAGGACCATATACCCCTGGCAGTTCTTTCCTATCCTCACCTTATTGAAGATAGAACGGCTTATTTGTTTAACCAAGGAGTTGAAAATCCAGCTTATGCAATAGTCAAAATTATAATACAACTGCAAAAAATTGGAGCTGCGGTTGTTGGCATTCCTTGTAATACTGCTTATTCCCCCCCTATATACAGGGTTATAACTGAAGAGCTTAAAAAAAGATCGATCTCAGTAAAAATAATTAACATGATAGATGAAACCATAGAATTTATTGCTTCTCACTATCCTCAAGCTAATTCAATTGGATTACTGGCAACAAAGGGTACATATGAATCCAGGGTTTATTCACAAGCATTACTTCAGAGAGGATATAAAGCGGTTCTTCCAGACAGCCAGGGGAGAGAGAAAGTACACCAAGCTATCTATGATGAGAAACGAGGAATCAAGGCCCAATCAAATCCAGTAACAAAGTGGGCTGTTGATAGAATAGTAAATTCTGTAAATAATCTTTCTTCCCAGGGAGCAGACTGTATTATTTTAGGATGTACGGAGATACCTCTTGCTCTCTCCTCCCTAAAATTTGATTCTGCTATCCTGATCGATCCGACCCTGATACTTGCACGAGCGCTTATTAGAGAGACCTATCCTGAAAAACTTAAAGGCTATACAATTTGAATTTTTTTTTGTATATGTTGTTTATTAATTGTAGATATTTTATTGATATGGAGGGAAAAATAGATTTTTAAAATCCTGAGGTAATCTCATGAATGAAATTAAGGCTGTCAGTCTATGTATTAAACATAGAGACCCAATTGGATTTGAGTATCTTGTAAAAAAATATCGAAAGGAAGCTTTTTTCCATGCTAGGATATTTCTAGGAAACGATGAGGATGCAGCAGATGCCTGTCAGGAGTCTTTTACCAGAGCTTTTAATGCCTTCCCTAAACTATCTTCTTTAAACAACTTTTATCCCTGGTTTTACCGAATACTCAAGAATTGCTGTATTAATATGATAAAAAAGAAAAATAATTCAAGCAAATATAAATCATATAAGCACCACCATGCCAGTATTGAAGACGATAGTAATAATCCTTCTCTAAAACTGGAAAAGGAAGAAGAGAATGAGTTGATTTGGCATGTGCTCCAGAAATTGAGTCCCGAGTTTAGGGAAATTTTGGTAATAAAATATCTTAATGAGTTTTGTTATGATACTATTTCAGAATTACTTGATATACCCAGGGGAACTGTAATGAGCCGCCTTTATTATGCCAGAAAGGCATTTAAAGACAAATATCATGAGTTTAAAAAAAATGAAACGTCTGAGGAGGTAGAAAAATGAATGATTGTATGAAATATAAAAAATTACTTATGGGGCTTATTGATGATGAGTTGACTTCTGAGGAAATATCAGATGTGCAAAAACATCTTAACCGGTGTGCTGACTGTCGAAGAGAATATGATCAGTTAAAAGATACTGCTGTAAAAATAAAAAAGGTTTCTTTTGAAGAACCTCAAGATAAAGTCTTAAAAAAGCTTTGGAAGAGTCCATTCAGCCGTTTTACAAAGATCAGTGGCTTATTTATGGTTATAGGTGGTTGGGTGGCTCTGTTAATCTATGGTTTGATTGAGTCTTTCCGTCAAACAGATGAACCGGTTTTCACAAAAATTGCTATTGCTGCAATATTCATAGGTTTCTTTGTACTCTTAACAACAGTAATACGAGAGCGTATTAGAACCTTTAAAACTGATCCTTATAAGGAGGTGGAAAGATGATTATCACAACTGTACATAAAATTCAGGGGAAAAAAATTGTTAAGACAATTGGTATGGTAAGAGGGAATACTATTCGGGTACGTCACATTGGTAAAGATATTATGGCAGGACTGAGGAATCTTGTAGGAGGTGAAGTACGTGAGTATACAAAGCTCATGGCTGAGTCCAGGGAACAGGCCATTGATCGCATGGTTGCTGAAGCAGAACGTATAGGAGGTAATGCTATTATTGGAGTACGTTTTACTACTTCTATGCTGATGGGTGGTGCTGCTGAACTGCTTGCTTATGGTACAGCTGTAAAAATTGAGGATGAGTGATTAATAGAGGATGGCAATTATATTTTGTGTTTAATCAAGTGCAGTAGTAAAAATTTTTTTAAATGTTTTTTTTTGGTTTTATAAGAATTTATACTCCCTTGGCTAACCTGTCTATGAGATATGATGGCAGACCAGCTTTTTTCATTTTATCTTGTACAGTGTCAATATCATAAGCAAGACGTTTAATTTCAAAAGTATTGAGCTTTGAGTCATAAATTCCATAAGAAGCAAGTGAAGATCTGTCTCGGGGTTGCCCAATACTCCCTACATTAATGATATATTTTTTATCTTTTTTAAAATTAATTAATATTTTAGTGGATTCCTCTACAAAACCATCTTTATTTTGAATATAGATGGTGGGAATATGAGTATGACCGATAAAACATTTTGAGGTTGTTAAGCTTGAGAAATTTTTTTTTGCCTCTCTAGGACTTAAAATATATCCAAATTTTTCTGGTGCGATAGGGGTTGCATGAACAAAAGTAATATCGTTTAAAATTTTTATGAGTTTAAGTGATTTTAATTTTGAAATATTTTCGTATTTTATTATGGTTTGTGTCCACTCTACTGCCATACGGGCCAAAGGATTGAAGGTTTCTGTAGAATATTGACCAGCGACAGCTTGATCGTGATTTCCAGCAAGAATTAAATCAAAGGTAGAAAAAATTAATTCAGTACATTCATCAGGATTGGGTCCATACCCTACTATGTCACCCAGGCATACCTTAATATCCGGCTCTTCTGTTTCAATTTCTTTTAAAACGGTTCTTAGAGCCTCAAGATTGCTGTGTATATCTGAAATAATAAAATATTTCACGAGAAACCTTTAGTATGATTATTTATTGTAAATAATTTTTTTAGTGAGAGTTTTCTATCCGTTTTTGTATTTTTCATGTTTTCAGAAATTTAAATCAGATTTGGTGGTATTATACAAAATTTTTTTCAATTTTGCAAAAAATGAACTAATTAAGCAAGTTATTAAAATATTTTAGAATAAATAAAACTTATTGAAATAATTTGGATTGTAATATTTTTTTAAATTAAGTTTATTTAAAAGGAGATGATTTTTCTTTAATTTTATTAATTAGATCAATAATAGTGTACATTTTATTTTTTGGGATTATTTTGAGTCTTTGAATATCATCAGGTCCAAAAAATTTGGAAATATAAGTATGAATAGGTAAAGAATTTGACCAGCAGCTTAGTATTCGTGAGCATGGTTTTTCCTCTTCACTTTGTCTGCAATAAGAGAATTGTATCTGGTGTCCTAAAATAGGACAACGCTTTTCATAAGAATCATATCGTTTCACTTTTTATCTCCTTTTTACAGCGAGACAACTACTTTCAAGGTGATTGTCTCGCTGTTAATTAAGTATTCCTGGTTTTTTGTTTCCAGGATTACTCTGGTTTGGGGAGGTTTTCTAACACTTTTGTTGATTTTTCTATCTCTGCTTCTGATAAAGGATAGTCATTTAATTTGTTTGTAAAATATGCTTCATATCCAGATAAATCCAAAAGGCCATGGCCACTCCAGTTAAATAATATTACCTTTTCTTCTTTGGCTTCTTTTGCTTTTATGGCTTCTTCAATAACAGCCGCAATTGCATG
Organism: uncultured bacterium; assembly: GCA_964442615.1. Lineage (GTDB taxonomy): Bacteria > Zhuqueibacterota > QNDG01 > QNDG01 > CAYUAG01 > CAYUAG01. The sequence goes on along the minus strand of CAYUAG010000042.1, from coordinate 24,997 downwards.
ACTTGTTTCAGGAGCGGGAATAAATCCTTCAGTTCTTGACCACTTAACAGCTGCTTCATAGCATTCCAGTTGATTGTAAGCTCGAGGTGACATAATACCTTCATTAATCGCCTGACTGACTATAGGTGCCATACCATGGTATCTAAGACCACCTGCATGAATAGGGGGTGGAATAAAAGTATGACCAAGAGAATGCATTGGCATCAGAGGTGTCATCTGAGCCGTATCCCCGAAATCGTAGGCAAAAGGTGCTTTAGTCATAGTAGGACATGCAGTTGGTTCAACCGGGATAATATCAATCTCAGCCCCATTTATTTTATCTGCAGCAAATGGTAAAGCCAATCCGGAGAAATTACTTCCTCCGCCAGCACATCCAATAATTGTATTTACTTTTTCTACACCTGCTTTTTTCAGTTGTTTTTTGGCTTCCAATCCAATAATAGTTTGATGGAGCATGACATGATTAAGAACACTCCCAAGTGAATAACGAGTAGCACCAGTTTCATCACTTACTGCTAATTCAATAGCTTCACTAATAGCTATGCCTAAGCTGCCAGGAGTGTTTGGATTCTTTTCAAGAATCGCTCTACCTGTTTTTGTTTCCTTACTTGGGCTTGGTACACAGTCAGCTCCCCAGGTATTCATCATAAGGCGTCGGTAGGGTTTTTGATCATAAGAGATACGTACCATGAACACTTTGCATTCCAATCCAAATAATGAGCAGGCAAAACTAAGGGCACTTCCCCATTGTCCAGCACCTGTTTCGGTAGTGAGTCTCTTTATACCAAATTCTTTATTATAATAAGCTTGGGGTACTGCAGTGTTAGGTTTATGACTTCCAGGGGGACTATATCCTTCGTGTTTGTAATAAATTTTGGCAGGAGTTTTTAGTTCTTTTTCCAGATTATGGGCACGAAACAAAGGAGCTGGTCGCCATAATCTGTATACTTGCAGTACCTCCTCAGGAATATCAATCCAGCGTTCTGTACTTACTTCCTGTTCAATAAGATTCATGGGGAAAACTGGTGCAAGTTGATCTGGTGTGATTGGTTTACCGTCTGGCCCGAGTGGTGGCTTGGGCGGGGAACTCATATCAGCAATAATATTATACCATTGGGTTGGCATCTCCTTTTCCGATAGGAGTATTTTGGTTGTTTTCATTTGATTTCTCCTTTTTATTAGTTAGGTGGTGATAAATATTACATTAATTTATAATTATTTTTATTTTATCAAGAGCCCATAATATCAGCTTAAATAAAAAAACCCGCTGTAAAAAATTTCACAGCGGGTTTCGATTTCTTTTTTAAAAATGAGTACTATACTCTCTTAATGTACATCTCATTCCCACTGCCATAGAATATATACCACCACCAGCACCAATTGGTGTAAGAATTATTATTAGCAGTTTTTAAGGAAATAAGATGTATCATTGACTCTCTTTAAATATTTTTTTATAAATATAGAGAATTTTTTTGTTCTTGTCAAGTTAATACTAAGAATTTACTGAAAGACCATCAATTTTTTGAAAATATAACACATTCCTTTACTATCAGGATTATTTATGATTTTGAAAAATTTATTAGTATGGTAATTATTATCTGATCTCTTTTTGATTTGCATCAGCTTTTTAATTGACAATTTAATCGATTTTTTATAACTTTAATAAATTAATTTAGTTTGAATATTTGTAACTATTCTGGTCCAAGGTTCTAAAGTTCCCAGTTCAAGGTTTGCAAGTAATGAAGATTAAACAATTTGAGGAAATTCAAGCTTGGCAGCTAGCTCGCGAATTAACAAAAAAAGTATACAAGTTGACAAAGAAGCCGAAATTTTCAAACGATTATAGACTGAAGAAACAGATTAGAGCAGCTGCAGGCTCATCTATGCATAATATTGTAGAAGGATTTGATTCAGAGTCTAATGCAGAATTTATTCGATTTTTGCGCTATGCTAAGCGGTCTTGCACTGAAGTGCAGAGTGAGCTCTATGTGGCTTTAGATGAAGAGTACATATCAGCGAATGAGTTTAAAGAAACCTATGAGCTAGCAGGACAAACACGTGCTGCTATAAGAGGTTTCATCAATTATCTCAAAAAGTATGAAGAGCGTAAAATTAATAACTCTGAACCTATTAACCTATTAACCTGAATAATTACGAATAATTTATATGAAAGTTTTTTTAAGTCTTGGTTCAAATAGTGGTATACGAGAACAATATCTTAATGAAGCTGTTGCAGCGATTGACAGCTTAGAGGGCACCAAAGTTCTTGAATCTTCATCTATTTATGAAACTGAGCCCTGGGGAAATAAAGATTTGGATTTTTTTTTAAATCAAGTTGTTGTGATTAATACAGAATTGGACTGTATTGAACTTTTAGAAAGATGTAAAAACATAGAGAAAAAATGTGGAAGGGAAAATGAAAGTGGTAGGTGGAAAGCTCGAACACTTGATATTGATATCCTCATTTATGATGAGCAAGAGATTCATGAAAAACAACTTCAGGTTCCTCATCCCTTATTAACAAAAAGGATGTTTGTTTTAAAACCTTTATCTGAGATTGATCCTGATCGGATAATACCTGGGAAGGATAAAAAAGTAGTTGAGATTATGAATGAATGTAATGACAGAGCTAAGGTTACCTTGTATAAAAAATAATTAGTTTGAGAGGAGTCTCTTTTGAATCAGCATTATTATTTTGCTGTAGATGGTGTCATAGGAGTAGGTAAAACCAGTCTTGCTGAGCTGCTTCATAAACGGCTTGGAGGCAGACTTATTCTTGAGGAGAGTGAAAAGAATCCTTATTTGGAGGATTTTTATAAGGATCCAGATTCCTTCAATTTTCAGATTCAGCTCTATTTTTTACTAAATAGATATAAACAATTGGTTAATATACCCCAAAGAGATCTATTTCATGATTACTTGATTGTAGATTATATTTTTCAAAAAGATAGGATTTTTGCCTATTTAAATTTAGATGATAGGGATTTGAAATTATATAAACGTGTGGCCAGATTATTAGAAAAAGAACTTACTGTGCCTGATCTGGTTATATACCTCCAATCAGATACTAATAGTTTAATGTCAAATATAAAGAAACGTAAAAAGCCTTATGAGAAAAATATATCACGAGATTATATAAAAAGATTAAATGAGGCATATAATCAGTTTTTTTTCAAATATACAGAATCACCCCTTCTAGTAATTAATACCCAGGAGATCGATTTTGTTAATAATAAGGAGGATTTGGATGATTTAGTAAACCAAATAATGAATCCTCCTTCTGGTGTAAAATTTTATGTACCAAGAAAAGGATAGTCAAGTCATGTTTTTTAGATTCATTTTAATATTGATAATTGTATATTTTGGATATCATTTTCTTAAGTCCATGATTAAGAATGAAATTCGTAAAAGTGAGATTAAAGGAAAACAAAAAAATAAGCCTATAAATTTTGATAATGAGGATGTTGAAGATGCTAAATATGAAGATATTAATGAGGACAATTAGATTTCAATTTTAATGGGTAATTAATTTTTTGGTTAAGGTTAAATGTTTTCTTTATCATATAGTTTACAAAAAAAAATAAGGAAGAGACTTATGAGTAAAACAGTTGTTTATACAAATCAAGCACCGGAAGCTGTAGGCCCTTATAATCAAGGAATAATCACTGAGTGTTCAAAGTTTTTTTTTAGTGCAGGTCAGATTGGTATTGATCCAAAAACTAATGAATTAGCAGATTCAGATTTTAAATTACAGACAAAACAAGCACTCAAGAATATTGAAGCTGTTTTAGCAGAGGCCGGTTCATCTCTTGATGATGTAGTGAAGGTTACGGTTTATTTGAAAAGTATAGATGATTTTACGGAATTTAATGAAATATATAAAGCATTTTTTAAGGAGAATTACCCGGCAAGGTCCGCAGTTGAGGTAGCAGGTTTACCAAAGAATGCATTAGTGGAAATAGAATGTATTGCCTGCCTAACGAGATGAGTAAAACTATAAGAATTATTTTTTGTATGGTTTTTCTTTTTACCATTAGTTTTTATGGATATTGTTATTCTCAGACAGATACAGATACATTAGTACAAAAAAATAATGTAATAAAATCACCGAATGTTGCCATAATAAAATCAGCGATTTTACCAGGTTTTGGGCAGTTATATAATGGGAAGATATTTAAAGCTGTTTTAATTTTTGGAGGGGAAGTTGCACTTGCAGGGAATGCTGTTTACTATAATCAATTACAGGTCCAGAGTAGTACAGAAGATGAATGGGAGTTTTATCGAAATATAAAAAGTAGATTTCTCTGGTGGCTTTTTGCTGTTCATCTTTTGAATGTTATAGATGCTTATGTAGATGCTAGTCTGCTTGAGTTTGATACCGGTCCTGATCTCTCATTCTATCCTGATTTTTCGAATATTTATACATTAGCATCTGTTAAATTAAAATTATAATTTTAAGGTGTGAATATGAAACGTGAAAAAGCATTAGAATTAGTTGGGAAATATGTATCAAATAATAATTTAAAAAAACACATGTATGCTGTTGAAGCTGTGATGAGAAGTATTGCTAAAAAGTTTGGAGAAGATATTGAGAATTGGGGTCTTGCAGGACTTTTACATGATTTAGATTATGATGAAACAGTAGATGATTTTCAGAAACATGGATTCCGTACAGCTGAAATCCTTTCTGATGAGGATGTCCCAGAGGGGGTAATTCATGCAATAAAGGCTCATCCGGGGCATGTTACCAGAGAGAGCAGAATGGATAAGGCTCTTTATGCAGTTGATCCCATAACCGGGTTAATTGTAGCAGCAACCTTAATGCATCCTACTAAAAAGTTAAAAAATGTTGATTTAGGATTTTTACAGCGTCGTTTTAAGGATAAACGGTTTGCTGCCGGAGCTGATAGAGATCAAATTAAGAGTTGTGAAGAGATAGATATTGCTCTCGAAGAATTTATGGAATTATCTTTAGAAGCTATGCAGTCTATTGACAAAGAATTGGGTTTGTAGTTGAAAAAATTTGTTGTGATACTTATTTTTTGTCAATTTTTTATGTGGGTACAGAGCAGTATTTGTAAGGATGAATTACCTGATTCGACGGTTCAGAACCAAAAAATAATAGAGGACAGCTGGTTAGGAAAAGATAAATTAAAACATTTGGTGGCAAGTTTTTATTGTTCTGGTTCTGTAGAGTGGATTGCCCATCATGAATATGGATTGTATAGAAATCAAAGTAGGAGAGTAGGGATTGCTTTTTCCCTAAGTATGGGTATAGCAAAAGAGATTTATGATATAAAACGGCATGGAATATTTAGCTGGAAGGATATGGTTTTTGATTTATTAGGAGCTTTATGCGCAGCAGTGTTGATAAATTGGTAGATAGGGAGAATAGTTGGCAATTGTATGAATCTGTAGGCGCAATTCACCTTCATTCAACTTTTTCCGATGGTTCTTTACCAATCCCAGAAATTGCAGTCATTGGGGAACAAAAAAGACTTGATTTTCTTATGTTTACTGACCATCACACACTAGAACCGAAACGTAAAGGTTTGGAAGGATGGTATAATAAAGTCTTAGTACTTATTGGCTATGAAATTAATGATCCAGATGAAATAAATCACTATCTTGCTTTTGGTCTTGATAAAGAAGTAACACCTGGTATACGTGCTCAGGAGTATGTAAAAGAAGTTAAAAATAAGGGTGGAATTGGTATTATAGCACATCCAGCGGAAAAAAGGAATAGTATAGAGGCTTATCCCCCTTATCCCTGGACTGCCTGGGATGCAGAGGGATTTGATGGTATTGAAATTTGGAATCAAATTTCTGAATGGTTGGAAGGTGTAACCCGGAGTAATTTTTTATGGAGAGTGTGGCATCCTTTAAGGTCAATTCGATTTCCGGTTTGGGAGATTTTACAGAGATGGGATGAATTTAATAAAAAGAGGAGAGTTGTAGGTATTGGGGGAATAGATGTTCATGCTTATATAATGAGAATTTTAGGATTTATAAAATTCGAAATATATCCTTATAAAGTTCAATTTAAATCAATCAGAACCCATATGCTTACTGAAAAACCTTTAAAAACTAATGGTAGTAAATTATCTTTTAAAGAAGCTGAACAACAGATTTATCAGGCCTTATCCCTGGGCAGATGTTTTATATCCAATTACTATTTAGGAGATGCACAGGGATTTGATTTTCACTGTGAGGTGTCTGGAAATATTTATCCCATGGGGAGTAGAATCAATGTTCATAGAAATGTTAAGTTTTTAACTTCTACTCCTATTCCGGGTAACATTAGATTATTACGTAATGGAAAGGTGATTAAACAGATAAAGGGAGATGTTCTTTATTTAGAAGTTGATAAAGGTGGAGTCTACCGGGTAGAAGTATTTAAGAGAAGAAAGGGGTGGATCTATTCAAATCCGATTGTGATACAAGAAAAATGAGATATCTGAACAATGGTGACAAACTTGGATTATTCATGAATGATTGCTACCAAGGCACTAAGTCACAAAGAAATAAATGAATAGATAAAATTGAATTGTAAAATTTATTTATATTGTTATGTCTATCATCAAGCATCATTAATCTTTATTTTTTTTTGACACTAAGTGTTTTGACCCTTTATGGTTATGGATTACTCAGGTTAGATAATAGTGATTTTTTAGATTATACACTCCTTTAAAAAAGAGATACTAGTTATTCATAAGGAATTGAGGATTGAAAAGACTTGTGCAACTTTTTGATTATGTTTTCATTGCACGTCCAATACTTATGTATCCTGTGTGGACTTTTTTTTTAGCTGGTTTTTGGGGTGGAGAGAGATTTAGTACTGGTGCATTTTTTTCCGAGCAGTATGTGCTGAATATATCGATTTTTTCTGCCACAACTTTGGTTATGGGGAGTGCTTATATTGTTAACCAAATTCAGGATGTTGAGACCGACCGGATTAACAATAAGTTTTTTATACTTACTCAAGATGCTATATCCTTAAAAACTGCCTGGATTCAAGCAGGATTTATGGTTGTTCTGGGATTAGCTATTGGATTTTTTTTAGATATCAGCATTGGATTTGGATTAGTTGTTCTTTTTATTTTAGCAGGTTTTCTTTATAATTTTCCTCCTGCGAGCTTCAAAGATAGACCTTTTGGGGGAATGCTGATAAATGGGATAGGTGGATATATCATTTATTCAATAGGATGGAGTTTAGTTGCAGGGGAATTAGTGTTACCAGTGCAGGGAGTTTCCTATATTTTTGCAGTGATGGCTTTGTATATCTATACAACTCTTCCAGATATGAAAGGAGATAGAAAAACTGACAAGATAACTTTTGGTGTTAAATTCGGTATAGAAACATCTGTGATTGTGGCTTTGGTTTTTGAAATTATTACTCTTTTATTAGCATTATATTTTAAGGACTGGTTATTAGGGATTCCTGCTCTTTTAATATTGCCGTTATTTATTAGAAGTTGTTTTAAAAAAAATATTTCTACCACAATACAGACAACTAAATACTCTATTGCTTTCTTAACTGCAATGGTCTGCATATTTTATATCTGGTATGCTATTATTATTGTTTTTGTTTTTGTAATGACAAAATTATATTATAAAAAGAGATTTAATTTTAACTATCCAGATTTAAGAGTATAGCTAATGAAGTCGTATAAAAGAGTAAAAGTTGATGTGAGTAGATGTGATTTTTGCGGAGTCTGCGTTGGAGTATGTTTTCAAAACGCTATTATCATGAAAGAGATGATAATATTTATAGATAATGAGAAGTGTAATGAATGTTACTGGTGTGCTGATGTTTGTCCTTTAGGAGCTATCAGGATAGATGGAATGGTTAAAGATTTTCTAAAAAAAGAGAGAAGGAATTAAACTACAGGGATTAGATTGAATAATCCCTGGGTATTCAAAGAGATTTTTTTCTGTCTAGAAGAATTAAAAATGAATAGTATTAGATAATGTATAAAGAATATGATATTATCGTTGTGGGAGCAGGACCAGCAGGTACAACCACGGCCAGAGTAGCTGCCAATCAGGGTGTTTCAGTTCTTGTTCTGGAAAAGAAGAGAGATATAGGAGTACCTGTCCGATGTGCAGAAGGTGTTTCAGAGCAAGGATTAAAAAGTCTTATTGATGTTGAGGATTCCTGGATTGCACAGGTAATTACTAAGAGCAAATTTATATCACCTGAGGGGACAGAAGTAAATTCTTTTCCTGAAAATAGAGGATTGATACTCCATAGGAAATTTTTTGATATGGCTTTAGCAGAAAAGGCAGTTAAGGCAGGGGCAAAAATATTGACCAAGGCTTATGTTAGTGGGATAGTAAAAGAGGATGATTTTGTAACCGGAGTAAAGGTAGAGAGCATGGGTGAAGAGAAGGTAATAAAAGCTTTTCTGGTTATTGGTGCAGATGGCATAGAATCACAAATCGGAAGATGGGCAGGAATCAATATATTTAAAAATAAATCATATATACTTTCTTGTTTTCAGATGCTGTTGTCTAACCTTGATATTGATCCGGAGTGTGTGGATTTCTATTGCGGTGTAAGTGTTGCTCCAGGCGGATATTTGTGGGTATTTCCTAAAGGGGAAAGAGTTGCTAATGTAGGGGTATGTATTTTATCAGATAGAGGAAAAAAAAATTCTTTTGATTATCTTAATTCATTTATTGAAAAAAAATTTCCTGATTCTTCTTGCCTTTCTATGATTGCAGGAGGGGTGACATCAAGTCCTTCTCCTAAGAGAATAGTTGGAAAAGGTATTATGTTAGTTGGTGATGCTGCTTATCAGATTAATCCTCTTACTGGTGGAGGAATTATAAATAGTATGATTGCAGGTGAAATTGCTGGTAAGGTAGCAGTAGAAGCGATTAAAGAGGGTGATGTCTCAGAGAAAAGACTTTCCGTATATCAAAAAAAATGGTATCAAAGAGAAGGAAAAAATAATGATAGATTGTATAATCTGAAGAAGGTTATTTTAAAATTTACAGATGAGGATTTTAATAATATTGCGCAGTTGTTATTGACAATCCCTCTAGAGAAACGTAATGCATATCAAATTTTCAAAAAAGTTTTGTTCAAGCATCCTAAATTAATATATGATGTAGCAAAAGTATTTGGAGTGAAATGAATAAGAATAGAATATTTTCTTTACCAAATTTTGTTAGTTTATTTCGCCTTTTATTATTGGTGCCAATAATCTATTTACTTGCTCATAAGCAGAGATTATTTGCTTTAGCAGTTATTATGTTATCTGGATTCAGTGATTTTTTAGATGGATTTATTGCAAGAAAATGGAATCTGCAGTCTGATGCAGGAAGGATTATTGATCCTATGGTTGATAAGATAAGTTTAGTTGGATTAATGATATTCCTTGTTATTTCTCCTGATTATAAATTTCCGATTTGGTTTTTAATATTTGTAGCGTTTCGGGAAAGTATGGTATTACTTTTTAGTTTGATTTTTATTGAACGTAATGAAATGGTATTGGAATCAAGTACTCCTGGTAAAGTTTCAGCTTTTGCAATAGGGGTGACAATTATTTTATTTGTTTTAAATTTGAATCCATTTATGTGGATAATGGTTTGGTTGTCAATAATACTTACATTATATTCAACTTTGGTTTATTTTAAGCGTTTTAAGCAACTACAAAAGGAAAATAAGCGTAAAAAATAATTTGATGAAGTTTAAGAAAAAAATATGATTACACAGAGAATTTAGAGAAAAATGAAAAGGGTATATATGGAAAAAACATCTTTAAAATTGAAAAGGGGATTATCAAAAACAAGAAAAGGATTGTTGAAAAGAGTTTTAGCAGTTTTTAATGAAAAGAATAAAATTGATGAAGATCAATTAGAAAATCTGGAGGAGATTCTAATTGAGAGTGATATGGGAGTGGAGATGGCTTTAAAAGTGATAGATAATGTTAAAGATGGGTTCAAAAACAATAGAGATAATTGTTCAGAAGATATTATTTCAATTTTAAAAAAGGAGTTGATAAATGTTTTTCCCTATGAGAAAAAAACCAAGGAATTAAAAGAGAACTTCAAACCATATGTCATTATGGTAGTAGGAGTTAACGGCACTGGCAAGACAACTACAATTGGGAAGTTGGCATACAGATATAAAAATGAGGGTAAAAAAGTATTATTGGGCTGTTCTGATACATTTCGAGCTGCAGCTGCAGAACAACTTTTAATCTGGAGTAAAAATGCAGGAGTCGATTTGATAAAAAATACATCAGGAGCAGCAGATCCAGCCTCGGTTGCATATGATGCTATGGATGCAGCTATAGCTCGTAAAAAGGATGTTTTAATTATTGATACTGCAGGAAGACTGCAAAATAAAAAGGGTCTGATGGAGGAGTTGAGAAAAATCCATCGGGTTATTGGAAAGAGGATGGAGGGAACTCCTCAGGAAGTATTGCTGGTTTTGGATGCTATTACTGGACAAAATGGAATATCCCAGGCAAAAGTTTTTACCGAAACTGTGGGTGTTACTGATATTGCTTTAACAAAATTAGATGGAACTGCAAAAGGTGGTATAGTAGTAGCAATTCAAAAAGAACTCAATATACCAGTTAAATGGATCGGAGTTGGAGAAACAATAGAGGATATGGTTGAGTTTAATGTAAGGGATTTTATTGATGGACTTTTTGAAGAGGATTGATATTGGATTCAGAGAACATACAAAAGAAAGTATTATTAATTACCCTTGGGTGTCCTAAAAATGAAGTTGATTCTGATATTTTGGGTGGAATGCTCAACGCTAATGGATTTACACTTGTAGATAGTTCAGATGAGGCTGATATTATTTTAGTAAATACCTGTGGATTTATTGAACCAGCAAAACAGGAATCGATTGATACAATTCTTCAGGCTGTTGAATTGAAAAAGAGAAAAGATAGTTTAAAAGTATATGTGTGGGGTTGTTTATCAGAGAGATATAAGCAACAGATTGTCAATCAAATATCAGAAGTAGATGGTTTTTGGGGTGTAGAACCTTTTCGTGAAATGGGAAAATTTTTTATTGGAAATCATTTTAAATATTCACCCAAATCTTGGAAAACACGGACAATTTCAAATTATAAACATACTGCTTATGTTAAAATTGCTGAAGGTTGTAATCATGGGTGTACATTTTGTATAATACCAGAGATCAAGGGGAGTTACCGCAGCAGAGACCTAAATGATTTAAAAGCAGAAGCACAGATGTTAGCAGATAAGGGAGTAAAAGAGATTCATCTGGTTGCTCAGGATACAACAGCTTATGGAACCGATTTGTTCAATGGAATAGATTTTGTAACCTTACTTAAAGAATTGATTTTTATTAAAGGATTGGAATGGATTAGAATTTTATATGCCAATCCAGCTTATGTATCAGAGGAGCTAATAAAAACTATAGCTAATGAACCGAAAATTTGTAATTATCTCGATATTCCTTTGCAGCATATTTCTGATCATATATTAAAAGCAATGGGTAGAAATTCGAATAAACAGATAATTAAAGATTTGCTAAAAAAAATTCGGGATAGAATACCTGATTTGACCCTGAGAACTTCATTCATTGTCGGATTCCCGGGAGAAACAGAAGAAGATTTTCAGGAATTAATTGATTTTATAGAGGAAACAAGATTTAATAGAGTTGGTTGTTTTGTTTTTTCACCGGAAGAAGAAACAAAAGCTTTTAGGTATGATCAACAAGTGAATAAAGAGGTAGCTATCAGAAGGTATAACCAACTTATGGAATGTCAGTATGAAATTTCAAATGAAACAAATAAGTCGTATATTAATAAAACTATCCAAGTATTAATAGACGGATATGATACAGATAATGAGATTTATTTTGGGCGTTCTGAAGGAGATGGTTTGGAGGTTGATCAGACAGTATGGGTGAGAGGAAATGTAAATATTGGAAAATTTTATACTGTTAAGATTAATTGTAGTTCTGCTTATGATTTGGAGGGGTACAGGATTTAATTAGGGAAGGATAAGTTTTATGGAAAAAGAAAAAATATAAATTGGAGGTAATCATGAAGTATAGAGAAAAATATTTGATTATGTTAACAATTTCAATATTATTTATTATTAATTTCAGTGTTCATGCCCAGCTTAGAGGATTAACCAAGAATAGTAGAAATGAACATCCTCAATTTTCCTATAAGATTCACAGAACTGTAAGTAATGTTTCTGATACTTGCAAATTAACATTCTTAATGAAAGTCCCTTATGATGAGCTTCTATTTGTTTTTGAAGATAGTGTTTATAAGGCTGGTTATGAACTTACAATTACTATCCTGGATATAGAGAAGAATGTAATTGACACGAGAATTAAGAAGAAATATGTTACACTTAGAGACTTTCAATTGACTAATAGTAGAAAAGATTTTAGTTTTTTAAATGAATTATTTTATCTTGCTCCAGGAGAGTATGAAATAGTTATTGAGTTGATGGATATTGACAGTAAATTGACTAGGATTATTCGAAGAAGAATTAATATTATTAATTATTTTGATATTCCTTTTAGTATAAGTGATGTGTTGTTTTTAACTAAAAGTAACCTTGGAGGAAGAGAGATATATATGCCTAATTTAGTAGCCAATTATGATAAAAATCATAAGGAAATTTTTTTAAAGTTTGATATATACAATAATATTGAGATTAACTCAGTTGATATGAATTTAACTATAAGAGATTTTAGAAATAATCTGCTTAAAAATTATAATTATAAAAAGGATTTAGAAGGTTTCAAAACGACTATATTATTAAAAGTTGAGAGAGAAGAGCTTGGAAGTGGTAATTATATACTTGATATGATAATCAGGGGGGGAGAGGAAAGAATAGAACAGGGATTATATTTTTCAGTTAACTGGATGAACATGATAGTAGTTAGTAGGGATATTAATACAGCAATTCAGCAGTTGAGATATATTACTACTTCTAAAAAGATTAAGGAAATGGTTAACTGTGAGGACAGTGAGATAAAGGAGGAATTATTTAATCAATTTTGGGCTTCCAGGGATCCAACTCCATCTACAGAAGTAAATGAATTAAGGGAGGAATATTATTCGAGAGTAGCTTTTGCAAATGAAAATTTTTCAGATAGTAGAGAAGGATGGTTAACTGACAGGGGAGAGGTTTATATAGTTTTGGGAGCTCCTAGTAGTATTAAAAGATATCCTCACTTGATTGAAAGCAGACCTTATGAGGTATGGAATTATTATAGGTTTGGAAACGATTTAATTTTTGTTGATTATACTGGATTAGACAATTATAGTCTTACTCCAGAATCTAGGGATACTTTTAATATGGTTAGAAATCAATATTAAATTGTAATGTATCCAATTGAGATAAATGTTTTGAGTAAAAGGATTAAATTTTTTATTTATATAATAGAATAGTAACAAATAAAATATTTTTATATTGTAATTTTAAAATAATTTCGATTTTCAACTTTCGATTGAAATTTAAAAGAGGAGAATTAGTTGATGAAAAGATTACAATTAGGGATTTTTGCATCAGGAAAGGGTTCGAATTTTTTAGCAATTTTAAATAAGATCAGACAAGGGGAATTAAGTGCAGATCTTAAGTTACTATTAACAAACAATAAAAATGCTGGAGCAATTAAGATAGCATTGCATTATAAAGTTCCATATGTGATTATTAATCGATCAATGTTTAACCATAGAGAAGATTTTATTAAAAGAATGATAGAGATCTTAAAAGAACATAATATTAAATTTATTGCTTTAGCTGGTTATATGAAAAAAATTCCTGGGGAAGTGGTTTCTGAGTTTGAGAATAAAATAACTAATATTCATCCAGCACTTCTTCCTTCTTTTTGTGGAAAAGGAATGTATGGTCACCATGTTCATGAAACTGTATTGAAAAGAGGCTGTAAGATAACAGGAGTAACAGTCCATATAGTAGATAATGTATATGATCATGGGCCTATAGTTGGACAAAGATGCGTTGAGGTTAAGGAGGATGATACAGCTGAAAGTTTAGCAGATCGGGTATTAAAAGTCGAGCATCAACTTTATCCAGAAGTTCTACAGCTATTTGCTGAGAATAGAGTAGTTGTTCAGGGAGAAGTGGCTAAAGTTAAATAATTTTAAAATTTATAAAAAAATACTTGCATTAGATTTAATTATTGTATAAATTTTTAGGTTATAAAAAAAGAATAATGATATGTTTGAAGAGTTAATAGAAAAATTAAATATTGCTGTAAAGAAACTCCGCGGAAGAGGTAAATTAAATGAGAAAAATATTGCGGAGTCCATGAGAGAGATACGAAGAGTACTCCTTGAAGCAGATGTTAATTATAAGGTGGCTAAGAAGTTTGTAGTTGATGTAAAAGATAAAGCATTAGGCAAAGATGTTCTTAAAAGCATAATTCCAGGTCAGCAAGTAGTAAAAATAGTTCATGATGAAATGATTAAGCTGCTGGGATTTACTACATCCTCTTTGCATTTAAAAGGCGTTCCTTCAATAATCATGCTTACAGGACTTCAAGGTTCAGGTAAAACAACCTTAGCAGGAAAATTAGGGATTTATCTTAAAAAGAAGAAACATAATCCAATGTTAGTTGCAGCTGATGTTATACGTCCGGCAGCTATTGATCAGCTTCAGAAAGTGGGAGAATCTGTAGATTTACCGGTTTATTCCCAACAGAATGAAATCCCTTTAAATATAGTTAATAAAGCTGTTAATGAAGCAAAGAAGAATAGTAATGATATCGTAATCCTTGATACAGCAGGACGCCTTCATATAGATGAAAAGATGATGGATGAGCTGAAACAAATAAAAAAAGAAATTAATCCTGCAGAAATACTTTACGTAGTTGATAGTATGAGTGGACAGGATGCTGTAAAATCTGCGCAGGCATTTTTAGAGTATCTTGATTTTAGTGGTATCGTGTTAACAAAACTTGACGGTGATGCTAAGGGTGGGGCTGCTATGTCAATCCGTGCAGTTACTGGTAAACCGGTTAAATTCAACTCGATCGGGGAAAAACTTGAGGATTTGGAGGTTTTTTATCCTGATCGTATGGCTTCCCGGATTCTGGGTATGGGTGATGTAGTTACATTGGTGGAAAAAGCTGAGGAGGTTGTAGATAAGAAGAAGGCAGAAAAATTTTCCAAGAAACTTAAAAAGAGTAGTTTTAATTTAGAGGATTTTTACGACCAGCTTCAGCAAGTTAAAAAGATGGGACCAATAAGTCAGCTTACAAAAATGATACCTGGAGTTGCCGGTGGGATGAAAAATTTCCAAGTAGATGATGATGCATTTAAAAGTATTGAGGCAATAATAAATTCAATGACTATTGAAGAAAGACGGAAACCAGAGATAATTGACGGAAGCAGAAGAAAACGTATTGTTCAGGGGAGCGGATCCAGGATTCAAGATGTTAACAGACTTTTAAAACAATTCAAGATGATGAAAAAAATGATTAAAAGTATGGCACAACATACGTCTATGAATTTACCAGGTGGAATGCCAATTGGATTTTAGTATTATTAAGAAGGAGGTATTTTTTGGCGGTAAGAATACGGTTAACGAGAAAAGGACGAAAGAATAGACCTTATTATCGGATAGTTGTGGCTGATCAAAGATCACCACGTGATGGACGTTTTATTGAGACGGTAGGGAGATATAATCCTCTTCCTTCAGAACCTGAGATAGAAATCAAAGAAGATCGTATACATTATTGGCTTGATAAAGGAGCAGTACCATCAGATACTGTTTCCAGTCTATTGAAGAGCCAAGGTATTTTGTATAAACGGTGGATGAAAAAGAGGAATTTTGATGAAGAGAAGATTACTGAAGAGATAAAGAAGTGGGAAGTGCTGCAGATAGAGCATAAGAAGCGAAAAAAGATAAAGTTAGAAGAGAAGCAAAAAGAGAAAAAAGATAAAACCAAAACTAAAGAAACTGAAAAAGAAGTGGTTTCAGATAAAGATCTAAAGACCAAAGAAACAGAAAAGCAAGAAAAAATAAAAAAAGCTGAGGAACCAGAGAGACCAGAAAAAAAGACAGAGAAAGTTGAAAAAATAAAAGAAGAAACAAAAAAAACTGATTCAGAGAAAGCCCCCAAAAAGGATGAACAGTCTGATGTAAAAGAAGATAAAGAGACTGGAAAAAAGATAAAGGGAATAAAGAAAAAACAGTCCCTGGGTGCTGAATCAGAAGATAAAAAAGATAAAATTAGTAAAAAATCTGATAATGATAAAAAGGAAGAAACTTCCAAGAAGGAGAGTGAGGAAAAAAAGAAGTAGAATAACAAACTTTAAGAGCACATTGATATAGTATAATAATTAAAATAGAAGTAGCATCGGAGTTGAACACTAATTATGGAGGATTGGATAATGTTAAGAGAATTTGTAGAATTTATCGCAAAACATCTGGTTGATAACCCAGAAGCCGTTGACGTAAAAGAAGTTGAAGGAGAAAAAACTACAGTATATGAACTAAGAGTTGGTGAAGGAGACCTTGGAAAAGTTATTGGAAGAAAAGGACAAACAGCCAAGGCAATTCGAACTCTTTTATCTGCTGTTTCTGCAAAGCGTGGAAAACGTTCTGTACTTGAAATTTTAGAATAGTAAACATAGAAAGATATGGGTGGGGATAGATATCTTGTTGTTGTAGGTAAAGTGATAAAACCTCATGGATTGCATGGTGAGCTAAAGGTTATATCATATATAGTTAAACCTGAAAATTTTCAACAGTGGGAATCTGTTTTTGTTAAAAAGAATAGTGATGAGGGAGTGTGGCTTCAAATAGATAGTGTACGGTTTCAGCACAAGGGAGTATTATTAAAGTTTTCTGGTGTTAATGAAAGAGATAGTGCTGAATTTTATCGTGGTTCTTTATTATATGTAAAGAGAGAAGCAGTTGAGGAATTATCTGAGAATAGTTACCCTTTGTTTCAGATAAGTGGTTGTATGGTTGAGACTCTTTCAGGTAGAAAGATTGGTATTGTTGAGGATATACTGCGAAGTCCTGCCCAGAATATCATTGTTGTTAAGAGGGGAAGAAAGCAAGTTTTAATTCCCTTTGTAAAAGAGTTTGTTAAAAAGATTGATATTGAGAGTGGCAGGGTGGTTATTAGCCCGATTGAGGGTTTATTAGATAATGCGGATTGATGTGATAACTTCTTTTCCTGATATGATGCGGGCCATATTTAATGAGAGTATGCTTTTAAAAGCTCAGGAAAAAGAAATTGTTGATTTAAATGTTTGGGATTTAAGAAAGTTTACTGCTGATAAAAGAATGAGTATTGATGATTATCCTTATGGTGGTGGAGCAGGAATGATTCTCAAACCAGAACCTATATTCAGGGCAGTAGATAAGATCTTTGAAGAGATTGCAACTACCCAGGTAGAAGTAATATTAATGTCACCTCAGGGGAAATTGTTTAATCATCAAGAAGCAGAGGTTCTTTCTCAACAAAAGAATTTAGTTTTTCTTTGTGGGCATTATAGAGGAGTAGACGAACGAGTGGTGGAATCACTTGTAACCAAAGAGATTTCGATAGGTGATTATGTGTTAACAGGTGGTGAACTTCCGGCAGCAGTTATTGTTGATTCTGTAGTACGATTGATACCAGGTGTATTGGGCGATTTTAATTCTGCTGAGGGTGATTCCTTAGTTAATGGAATCTTAGATTATCCTCATTATACCCGTCCTCCGGTTTATAGAGGTATGAAAGTTCCGGATGTGTTGTTATCCGGACATCATAAACAGGTGGAAGAATGGCGTAAGAAGGAAGCAATGAAAAAGACTAAAAATAAAAGACCAGATTTATTTAAAAAAACAGATAAAGAATAATTTTTTGGAGGTTAGTTGAAATGGATGCGATTAGTGCATTTACACAAGATCAATTAAGAAATAATATTCCAGATTTTAAAGCTGGCGATAATATTGCTGTTCATTATAAAATAGTGGAAGGTGATAAAGAGAGAATACAGGTTTTTAAGGGATTAGTCATTAAAAAGAATGGGAAAAATATTAATTCAACCTTTACTGTAAGAAAAATTTCTGGTGGTATTGGGGTTGAACGTATTTTTCCACTTCATTCACCAAAAATATCAAAGATAGAAGTTATACGAAAGGGAAAAGTTCGCAGATCAAAGCTCTATTATATTCGAAAATTGAAGGGGAAGGCAGCAAGAATTGAGGAGCAGAAACAGAAATAGTATAGTCTATTTTGTGAGTATTATTGTTTATTAATAAGGCTTCCTATTGGGAAGCCTTATTACTTTAGAGGAAAATATAACTGCATGTTCAATGATTTTGATATTGAAAAAATAAAAAAATGCAAAAAAGTTACTGTTTTAACAGGGGCAGGTGTTTCAGCAGAAAGCGGAGTGCCTACATTTCGGGGAGAAGATGGGCTTTGGAAGAAATTTCGTCCTGAGGAATTAGCAAATTTTGATGCTTTCCTAGAAAACCCTGAACTGGTGTGGGAATGGTACGATTATCGAAGAAAATTAATAATGGAAGTTAATCCTAATCCCGGACATTTTGCCTTAGTAAAAATGGAAGAGATTGTTTCAGATTTTACTCTTATTACCCAAAATGTTGATGATCTTCATAGAAAATCTGGAAGTAAATTTATACTGGAATTGCATGGGAATATTATGAAAAATAAATGTATTAAATGTGGGCAAATTGTTGAATTTCTGGGTAGAATAAAAAAAGGAGTGCTTCCTAAATGTAGTTGTGGTGGTCTTCTCAGACCAGATGTAGTTTGGTTTGGAGAAATGCTTCCACAGGATGTGTTGAGCAAAGCCTTTGAGGTTAGCGAGAATTGTGATTTATTTTTTTCCATAGGTACTTCTGCAGTGGTACAGCCGGCTGCATCTCTTCCTTTAGTTGCAAAAAGAAATGGTAGTTTTGTCATTGAGATCAATAAAGAACCCACTATTATTTCCGATACTGTAGATATATTTATCCAAGGAAAATCTGGAGAGATTCTTCCAAAGTTAGTTGAAAGAATTTGGCAGGATAGTTAATATGTACGGTACTAAAATAAATCGTACTTATTTAGGTGATAGGTTAAAACGGGTTCCCTGTAAACCAGGTGTTTATCTTCTTAAGAATAAAAAGAAAAGCATAATTTATGTAGGAAAGGCAAAATCTATTCGGGCCAGACTTCGTTCTCATTTTAATCCAGTAAAAAATGAAGATCCACGGCATAGGTTAATGATGAAGAATGTTGTAGACTTTGAGGTGATTATTACAGATAATGAAGTTGAAGCATTAATTCTTGAAGCTAATCTTATCAAAGAACACCATCCAAAATTTAATGTAAATTTAAAAGACGATAAAAGTTATCCTTATATTCGGGTAACGAATGAAGAATATCCACGTATTTTTATTACCAGAAAAATTGTTAAAGATGGATCAAAGTATTTTGGGCCTTATACAGAGGCGGGTCAAATCAGAGAACTTATGACTGCGGTAAGAAAATTTTTTCCTGTACGCAGTTGCCATCATACATTGAGTTTGGAAAGTATTAAAAAGAAAAAATATCAAATTTGTCTCAATTATCATATTAAAAGATGTGCAGGTCCCTGTGAAGGATATATATCCAGAGATGAATATCTAAAAATAGTTAATAATGTGGTAGATTTTATTAGAGGTAAGAATAAGAATTTAATAAAAGAGTTACACCTTAGTATGAAAATGCTTGCAGATAAAAGAAAATATGAAGCCGCAGCGGAAATACGAGATAGAATAAAAGCAATCGAACATTTTAGGGCTAAACAGAAAGTGGTTGATAAAACGTCTGCTCACCGTGATTTTGTAACCATTGTTACAAAGGATACTGATGCTTGTGGCATGGTATTTAATGTACGAGAAGGAAAACTGATAAACAGACAGCATTATTATTTGACTTTCCAGAATAGTACAGAAAAAAAGGAAGTACTTTCAGCCTTTGTAAAACAATATTATTTGAAAAAGGAATTTATACCAAAAGAGATAATATTTCCCTTTAAACCTCATGATTTTTTACAATTACAGGAGTGGTTGAAAAAGAAGAGGAGAAGTAAAGTTGAGTTTAGACTACCATTAAGAGGGAAAAAGGCTAAGTTAATAAATATGTGCACTAGAAATGCTGAATTATTATTAAAAGAACTACAGGAACAAAAGAGAATACATATAGATAAACTATCAGATAGTGTGATATCTCTTCAAAAAGATCTTTCTTTGATAAAACCACCTAAGCGAATTGATGCATTTGATATATCAAATATTTCAGGAAAAGATACGGTTGCCTCTGTGGTTGTTTTTGAAAATGGTCACCCTAAAAAAAGTGAATATAGAAGATATAAGATTAGAAGTGTACAGAGGCCAGATGATTATAAAGCCATGACTGAGGTGATAACCCGGAGAATGGATCGTCTAAAAAATGAGAAACAAGACTTCCCTGATTTGATTTTAGTAGATGGAGGTAAAGGACATTTATCCGCAGCTTTGGAAGTCTTAAAGGATTGCGGAATTAAGGATCAATTAGTGATAGGACTGGCAAAAAGATTAGAGCAAGTCTTTCTACCACATTGTTCTGAACCACAGGTCATATCCAAACATTCTGCAGGTCTATATTTATTACAGAGGATACGGGATGAAGCCCATCGTTTTGCCATTGATTATCATCGAAAATTGAGAAAAAAAAGAACCATAACTTCTGAATTGGATAGAATACCTGGGGTTGGAGAAAAAAGAAAGAATGCTCTTCTAAATCATTTTAATTCAATAGAAGAGATGAGAAAGTCTACAGTAGATGAGATATCAGAAGTAAAAGGATTAAATAAAAAGGTAGCTGAAAATATTTTTTCTTATTTATTATCAAATAAATAGATTCGCAATCTATAAGATGCAATAAATTATTTTTAGACAATAATCAACTATAAATTTAACCCGATTCATAAAGATGAATAATGAGGATTCTTAAAATATTATTTTATTAACTGTTAGACATTTTTAATCAAATCAAGAGTTAAAAAAACTTGACTTTTTAATCTCTTAATATGATATTAAAAGTAAAAGTTAGGAACATTTAATCCAAGCAACCAGATAGTTTGTTTAGAAATAAAAAGAAAATAAAATGAAATTGAAATAAACGATGCTATTTTAATTCATTAAATTTTATAAAAAAAGTTATTGTATGGATAAAAAAAAGATTAAAAAACGTAAAGATATTGCTGAGATTTGTAATAATTTAAAAAAACAAGGGAAAAAAATTGGTTTTACCTCAGGTGTATTTGATATTCTCCATGCTGGGCATGTACATTTTTTACAGTATGCTTCAAGGTTATGTGATATACTTGTGGTTGGTGTGAATTCTGACAGTTCGGTAAAAAAATATAAAGGAAATTTTAGACCTATCATTAATGAGCAACAAAGGATTAGGATTATGGCTGCCTTGGAATCAATTGATTATGTTTTTATTTTTTCAGAGCGTTGGAATAAAAATAATATTGAACTGCTTAAACCTGATTATTATTTAAAAGCTGGGGATTATACTTCTCAACAGCTTACCTCCAGTAATTTGGTAAAAAAATATGGAGGAAAGGTAAAAATTATTCCTATAAAAGAAGAAACATCCACAACCCAAATAATTGAGAGAATTGTTTCTTTAGAGAAAAAAAATGAATCTGTTATGGTTGAAAAAGAAAATATGGTGCATTATAAAAGCAAGCATTTACATCTAAATTCAGCAGTATTTATGGACAGAGATGGTACAATTAATAAAGAGATTCAATATTTACATGAGCCGGATAAATTTCAGTTTACCCAAAATGCAATTGAAGGAATCAAAAAGATTTATAGTTTGGCATATAAGATAATCGTGATTTCAAATCAACCTGGGATTGGTCTTGGATATTTCTCTGAGGAAGATTTTTATAAAGTAAATAAAAAAATGCTTAAAGGCTTATCTAAGGCTGGTATTCTTATTGATAAAATCTATTTTTGTCCTCACAGTAAGTCTGAAAAATGTGATTGTCGTAAGCCTGGTCAAAAGTTGATAAAAAGGGCAACCTATGATTTAAATCTCGATTTATCACAAAGCTGGTTTATAGGGGACAGAAAATCTGATATAGAAACTGGTAGAAGAGCTGGGATGTCTACTATATTAGTAAAGACAGGGTATACTGGAGATGATGAGGAGTTTCAGGTTGAACCAGATTACTATGCTGATGATTTAAAGACAGCAGCAGATATAATTTTTTCTATCAAAAGAGATTAATATAGTTGATTTTTAGATTTAATATTGTTAAATTGTTAATCTAATTTATTATTGAATATTTATTGATTTCATGAAAAAAATAAATGTGCAAATAAGGAGTATGTATGGCCAGAAGTAAAAGTAAACAGAAAAGGAGAAAAATAAAATTAAAACGCAAGCGGAAACAAAGGAGCAAAAAACGATTACAAAATCTAAGGAGTAAACCAGAAAAGTAGGTTTTTATTTACGGGAGGATGTGATTTTGAAATTTAAAAAAGTATTTCCTTTGATTATTTTATTCCTACTTATCTTTTTTTGTGATTCTAAGGATAACTTGCAACCCAGGATGCAGGTACCTGGCTACGATACAAAATTGATTTTTAGGGATGATTTTAATAATAACTTAGAGAATTGGAAGAAAGAAGGAAATGGTAGTGTTGAATTAACCTCTGAGGGGAAAGCCATTCTAAGTCTTGGTGAAGAAAGCAAAGGTTTGGCATTATGGGCTCTGAAGGAAATCGAGGATGATTTTCAGCTAGAATTTAATCTTAAAATTCCTACTATAAATGGATTTTTTATTACTATAATATGTGCTCGAGGTTTAAATGGTGAAGATGTGATGAAAGAACTACCAGAGAGGAATGGTGAATTAGATGAGTACAGTAAAGGAAATATCCGCAGTTATCATATTTCTTCTCATTGTTTTACTACAGAGGGGGAACAGATACCTGGGAGCAAAATGAGAAAGAATCCAGGACATCTTCTTCTTTCCAAAAGTCAAGATGATCCATGCATCAGTGATAGAACATATTATATAGATGTAGTAAAAACCGGAAACCGTATCCGGTATTATGTTGATGATGTACTTATACATGATTTCAGAGATAGAGGAGGCTTTGGTCCCATCTATTCTAAGGGTAAGATAGGGTTTTGGATTGGAGGTAAACCTGAGGTTTTTACAGTAATCTTAAATGATATAAGAGTATTCAAACTCAAAGCAAAATAGTTTCAAAGGGAGATTTTATGGCAGATGTAAAACCATTTAAAGGATTGAGACCCGTACCAGAAAAAATAGTAGAAGTAGCTTCACCTCCTTATGATGTATTAAACTCAGAGGAAGCCAGACAAAGAGTAAAAGGAAATCCTTTATCCTTTCTTCATGTTATTAAACCGGAAATAGACCTTGATCCTGATATAGATCTGTATGATAAACGGGTTTATGCAAAGGGAGGAGAGAATCTTGCAAATCTGATTAGAAATGGTATCCTTATCCAGGATCAAAAGCCTTGCTTCTATGTTTATAAGCTTAAGATGCAGGGCAGAGAACAGGTTGGTCTGGTAACCTGTGCATCTGTTGAAGATTACAATAATGATCGTATTAAAAAACATGAATTCACCCGCCCCAACAAGGAAGAGGATAGATTAAATCATATTAATCATCTTAATGCCCAAACCGGTCCTGTTTTCTTAACCTACCGGGCTGATAAACAGATTACTGATTTGATAACTGAGGCTGTAAATAAAAAACCAGTGTATGATTTTAGGGGTGATTATGAGGTTCAACATACACTCTATATTGTTGATGATGAGAAATTGATAGACAGGATTAAATCTGCTTTTAATGGTATTGAGGCATTGTACGTTGCTGATGGTCATCATAGATCAGCAGCAGCCTGTCGGCTTCAGAAAATAAGAAAAGATAATAATTCTAATCATACCGGTGAAGAGGAGTATAACTATTTTCTTGCAGTACTATTCCCTCATGATCAAATGCATATTCTGGATTATAATCGGATTGTAAAGGATATTGGAGAGAGGTCTGTGCAGGAGTTTATTGATAAAATTTCAGAAAAGTTTGAGGTTAAAGAGTATAATAGAAATGAACCGTTCAAACCTCAGGACATACATGAATTTGGAATGTATTTAGATGGTAAGTGGTATCAGTTAAAAGCAAAAGAGGGGATTTTTAATGATTTGGATCCTATAGAGAGATTGGATGTAGCCATTATGCAGAACAATATTCTTGAACCTATCCTTGGAATTACAGATCCAAGAAAGGATGAGAGAATTGATTTTGTGGGGGGCATCCGGGGACTAAAGGAATTGGAAAATCGTGTAGATAAGGGAGGCTACAAAGTTGCTTTTTCTATGTATCCAACAACTATTAAACAATTATTATCAGTTGCAGATGCTGGTAAAGTAATGCCCCCGAAATCAACTTGGTTTGAACCTAAACTTTGCAGCGGGGTTGTGATTCATAAATTAGATTGAATTTATATTTTAGATAAATTAATAATTAGAGGAGGATAGTATCATGAAAATTTTAATTTCAGATCCTTTTGCACCGACACTGCCAGACAGACTTAAGCAATTTGGTGAAGTAACTGAAGATAAATCACAACTTCCGGAAGCAGATATTGTCTTAGTAAGAAGTAAGACTAAATGCAGTAAAGACTATCTTGATGAAGCAAAAAATTTAAAGTTGATTATTCGCGGTGGAGTTGGACTTGATAATATTGATCTCGATTATGCTAAAGAGAAGGGCATAGAAGTGCGAAATACACCTGAAGCTTCCAGTATTGCGGTTGCAGAGCTGGCTTTTGCTCATATGCTCTCTGCTCCCTGTAATATAATCGAAGGTCACAATAGTATGATAAAAGGAGAATGGAAAAAGAAAGAGTTAAAACGTACAGAACTTATGGGTAAGACACTTGGTTTGATTGGAATAGGAAGAATTGCAACAGAGGTTGC
>CAYUAG010000041.1:28330-31117 GCA_964442615.1 uncultured bacterium | reverse complement strand
AGCCATCAACAAATGCCCAAACCAGGCAAATTATACTTCCAACTGGAGTTAGAGTATAGCCGAGATACAGATGTCCTATGAAGGTGATCTCATCAGTTGCACCATCAAAAGCAATTATCCACCAGGTTAATAAAAATAGTCCTAATCCCCACAATATTCCACAGGTAAGAGCGAATGCTTTGACATTTAATTTCATAAGCGACCTCCTTTATTATTTTATATTTTTATTGATTAACAAAATGTACCTACTGATCACCTGATCAGAAAAATAAGTATCGTTTTTTATATTATAATATTTTTTCTGGTTGGTGCCTATACATTTAAGTTTTTTTAATAGTTTTAATGTTTTTTAGAAACATAAATAAAAATATGATGCTCATTACAGCAAGAATGATAAAAATTCCAGCAACAGAGTTGTTATCTTCAATTCCTCTTACTTTTAACATAATCACCATTCCTGTAAGAGCAATTGCCAAGTTTATGATGAATACCAGAGATATTGGAGCAAGGATATATCCTAAATAATGTTTTTTCATTAATAATAGTGCTGTTATAATCAGTCCGGGTAAAGCAAATGCAATATCAATTACATGTACAGGATTCACCAATAAATTGTAATCGCTGACGCTTCTGGGTTTAGAATTATTTAAAATTGCGGGAATAATTTCTTTAAACCAGAGGAGATAGAACATTAGAGCAATGATTATTAAATAGATTCCGGTTGACCGAGCTGGTACCTTATTGTCAAACCAGTTTTTAACATCCTGCCTGTTAAATTCATACATAATGAGAATAAATGTATACAGAGACAGACCTAGGGTAAGGCAGTATAAAAGGAAAAGATTGTTAAAATTTACTCCAAAACTGTAAATGATAAAAGAATAGAGAAGGTAAAGCACAGTCCCAGCTTGGATATAAAAGGCAACTTTGCAGTTTCTAAGCATACAAATCAATGATAGGATAAGCACTGGCAGTATAAAAAAGAGATCTACAATATCTTGTCCTATTCCCTGGGCAGCCATTGAGGCTGTTTCACGCGCATAAGTAGTTGAAACAAATGCCCCATAAAAAGATACGATACCCAGGGAAACAGCCAGTGCCAGGGATAACACCATTATGATTTTTAACTGTTTGCTTGCCATGTTTTTCTTTTTTATTAATGAGTTCACTCTAAAAAGATATCTCCCACGAAATACACAAAACACACTAAATGTTTTTATTGAACTTATGTTTTTATATTTCGTGAATTTCGTGTCTTTTGTGGGTTTTTAGAATGGCTTCATTAATAATTTATAAAATATTTTGATGAAAATTGTTTAAGCCCAAAACATAAGTCAGCTGTTTTGAAGATTCCAATTGTCAACATCTGGTGAATGTACTGTGTCAGAATCCAATTGAATTCCTGTTTTATGTTTATCATTGTATAATTATTCCAACTATTGCCAATACTAGTGCAAGATTCATTTATAATAAATAAGAGTAAAACCACGGTCCAGCCTTTCTATTTTTTCGTTTGCTGATTTCATGGTATTGGCTGAGATATTTAAGAACCAATACCCTGAAGAATAATATTTTTATTTAAATATCATGTTTGGATAGATAAGACGCAATTACAATACTAATTTATCATTATCATCTTATTTGATTGTGAAAAAGTTGAAGTTTCAATTTTATAAATATAAATACCAGATGAAATTTTTTCACCTTGTTCATTTAATCCATCCCATAAAATTATTTTCTCTCCAGCTGTTTGTAATTCATTAACCAGTGTTTTTATATCTTGACCAAATAGATTATAAATTTTCAATATAACTTTGGATGTCTTAGGCAAATCATATTTTATCAAGGTTGAAGAATTAAATGGATTAGGATAATTCTGGTATAATGTAAATTTATTTGGGATTTTTATTATACCATCTGTACCCACTTGATCTGATACAGTCACATTAATGGGTCTGCTATAAAGTGTTAATTCAGTAGCAATAGTATTGGTTATTTTACATATATAGGAACCTTCATCTGCTGATTCAGCTGAGGTGATTGGATACGAACTGCTGTGGGCACCTGAAATATCCGATCCATTTTTGGTCCATTGATATTGATTTGCGGTTCCACCTATTGAGACCGTAAGCATCAGGTTGGAGCCTTGATTTATGGTGGTATCCTGTTTTTCGCCCACACTGTCCTGGGGTGAATAAATAAAATTAGCAATACCTATGTTCAGCTCAATATCCTCAAAGGTGAATTGGTTGTTTTGAATCTCTAAATTGGTTAAAGTGGTAATAGATGAGAGGTCTGGTAAATCGGTGAATTGGTTATTCGAAAGATAAAATCGTTCTAAATTGGTAAAATTGCTGAATTCAGACTGGATGACTCCTGAAAGTTGATTATCAAAGAGGTATAATCGAATCAGTTGGGTTAGGTTACCAAACTCGGCTGGGAGGGTATCAGAAAGCTGGTTAAAACAAAGGTCCAGATATTTCAAATTGGTCAGATTACCGATTTCAGCCGGTATGGAACCTGAAAGTTGATTCAGTCCAAGATTCAGATTCTCTAGTTTCACTAGATTACCTATCTTGGTTATAATTGATCCTGAAAGTTGGTTGTTGAAAATAGATAAAGTTATCAAATTGGTAAGATTGAAGATTTCCTCGGGAATCGGGCCTGAAAGCTGATTTCCATAAAGATATAAAGTTTTTAAATTGGTCAGGTTGCCGATTTCAACAGGAATTGGGCCTGAAAATTGATTTTTAGCAAGATCCATATATGCCATGTTTGTGAGAAAAC
>CAYUAG010000041.1:0-28320 GCA_964442615.1 uncultured bacterium | reverse complement strand
ATATTCAAGATTGGTCAGATTACCGATTTCGACAGGAATGGTGCCTGAAAGTTGATTAAAGGAAAGACTTAATGTTTTTAAATTTGAAAGGTTACCGATTTGACTGGGAATGGAGCCAGACAGTTGATTCCTATCAAAACTTATATTTATCAAATTGTTAAGAGAACAAATTTCAGCAGGGATAGAACCTGAAAGTTGATTTAAATTAGCCGATAAAGATGTCAAATTAGATATATTACCGATTTCAGATGGAATTGGTCCCACCAAATTGTTGATGTTTAATTTTATTTTGGTAACATACCCCTCAGAAACTGTAATTCCAAACCAAGTTAGAACTGGTCCTGTCAGCCAGTTGGAATTGTCTGTCCAATTAGCACCGTCTGTGCTGTTATACAGGGCTACAAGAACAAGGGAATCCTGTTCAATTCCTTGAGCAGATAGATTGTGATTTATCCCCAGGAATTGGGAAAAAATCATAACAACTAATAAAATTACTGCTTTTTTTTTCATGATACACCCTCATATATTGAAAAGTACATACACCTTAAAATTTTAATATTAATTTGTACAATACTTAATCCCATCTGTGGTATTGTAACAGATATGCACTTTGTCATTCGCATCAATTGCCATGGATGTGGAGATGCACCAAATGGAAGGATCGGTTCCGGAATCAATGATTTCAGGTTCAGACCAATCATAGGGAGGTAATTGTCTCAATCGCATGAAAGGCAACCACCTGTCAAAAGTGATGTTCATTTTTTTAAAAATATTTGTTCTTCCACTTATGTATTTTAACTGTTTGTTGGTTTCATCATAATAGCAGATGTGCGGATTACCTTTGGAATCAACTGCAATGGATGCATGTTTGCCAACTTCACCCTCAGCATCTAAAACCTCTTTGATCCAGTTCCTGCCAGTCCATTTTGCAAATTTTAAATCACCATTGGCGTAGTAGCAAATCAAAGGCCTGTCTTTGGTATCCAAAACCAGGTCCGGTTCCATGCCTTGATCCACTACTTCAGCGTTCCATGTAATGTTCATGTAATTCTGTGGATTGCGCACTCCATATGTGTAAAATACATTGAGATAAGCATGGGCAATGTGGATGTTTTCTTGAGTATCCAGGGCAATGGATGGCCACATACCATACGCGTCTACACCTCCTGGAGAAAGGGAGGAGGAAACAGAGATCCAGGGATTTAAGCGGGGTTCGTAGTAATAAGCCATGCGTAAGACATGCCCATTTTGTATGCCCTGACAGGTTTCAAAGGTATACCAGGCAATATGGGGTCGGTCATTGGAGTCCAGAGCCATATCTGAATATTTGGTATCCGTGCCACTACAGCCGTGACCCACTGGTTCACAGGTCCATGTACCTTCACGTTTACAATGGTATCCTCCATTTGAGTCCCAATTTGGTATAAACACCTGCGGATTATCCTGAGAGTCAAAAACAAGAGAAGCGCAGGGATTTGAATGGGTGTTACTTAATACCTCAATCTGCCAATTATTTGATTCAATCCAGCTTGCAAAAGTGGTGTTTAACCGGTTGTTAATCCGGCCTCGAAAAACCACACCTGGTTTGCCGTTGGAAGTAAGGGCCAAGTCAGGCATGGAAGAACTGGTATAGGTTTGTGGTTGAGCAATGGTTTCAATAGTCCAGTTATTTTGAGAATAAACAATAGATACTATTGTCCCTAACAGCAAGATCAAAACCAAATATTTTTTTTTCATTATTTCCTCCTATTGTATGATGTTCATTAGATATTCTATAGCTTTGTAAGTCGGAATTCATTCCAATAAATGAATTATAAATATCAGGGTGATATCTGACATACAGGACTATTAGATCATAAATCATTCATTAATAATATAATTAATACTTAAGAAACCATTAATTATTTAAAACTATTTAATCAATAAAGCTTTTCTAGTAGAAATATATGATCCCGCTTTGATTCTATAGAAATAGACACTGCTGGGAACAATTTTTCCCACGTTATCCAGACCATCCCAGAATGTGGAATGCTCCCCAGCTTTAATATGGTCTTCCACTAAAGTTCGTACCTCTTCACCATGTAAATTATAAATTTTCAATTCAACCTTGCTAGCTGAAGGTAATTGATAAACAATGATTGTTTTATTGTTAAAGGGATTAGGAAAATTTTGAGAGAGATTGAATGCTTCAGGAGGTTTTTTAGCTTCTTTATCAAAAACACTAACAGGTAATCCGGTTACTGGGATATTTTGACAGAATTCCGATGTATTTAAATGATTATCTGTTGTTGTAGCTGTCACAGAATCACCTATGCAAATTCCAGTAACTATGATACTCCAGTTTCCCGAATTATCAGGAATGACTGAATCTAGAAAATTTATTCCTTCTCCATATCCCGATATATCTGATTTAACCTTAAAAATTTCTACTATAGCCTGAGAAGGATTTGTATTGATATTGATTGTACCTCTAATTGTCGTTTGCCCATTATTGCAAAAGGCAGTGTCTATTGCCGGGAAATTAATTAATTGATTTGGACCAGAATCATTATCTAAGGAATCGTTAATAGTTATTCCATCATTACCTAAATTTATACCTAATAATGTATTATCATAAATTGAATTCTGAGTAATTCTATTACTATCAGCATTTACACTATTCGACCAATGTTCCTGTACCATGATGCCATTTCTGCCATTATAGGCAATAATATTGTCTGGTCCAATGGTGTTATTGGTAGCATATCCCCATAATCCATTCTCTCCATACTGACCAATACTTATTCCCTCTCTTGAATTCGGTAGTGGTTTGAGATCAATTGTTAGTCCAATGATATTCTCAGAAGCTTGATTACTATGAGTTATCCACTGGGTTAAAGGATCATAGTAACCCATAATACCTAAGCCAGAATATTTATTACCAGAGATGAGATTTTTCGCTACTAGATTATCATGAGCTCGTTCACCAATGTAAACACCATCATGTACATTTCCTATATCTTTTTTTCCAGTTATATCTGTGCCGATATAATTCTCTATAATAGAATTATTATACACATCTCCTGGAGGACAACTGGAAATGCTCGCACCCTCTGTATAGTTTGCTGAAATCAGATTTGCTTCTACTGTATTATTATGTGCTGAATAGGAGGCAGGAGGATTTAAGGGAACTGATATATATACACCTGCCCAAAGAGATGCATGGTTTTGACCGTTTCCTCGATCGAGAGTACCGGTTGGATCAGTACCGATAAAATTACAGTAAATATGGTTGTTATATGTTCCTCCTGCTACTCCTAAGATACTGATTCCATTCTGTTTGAAACTATTTATTACTAAACCTTGGATAGTATTGTTGGAAGATAGGATATTGAATCCGTGTGCAGCACCTGCATCAATTCCTCTGACTACTATCATAAGAACTGCGGTTGCTGGTGGATTTTCACCAGCACTGGCACCAGATTGTGAAAATCCATTAATAAATACACCTGCTGGATCACTGAGAGTAGGGAGTTGAGATTTAAGTCGGATGGTATGAGGTCCTGTACCTGGAATATTGAAATTTAAGGTATCAGTACCTACAGAATCATTTGCCATGTTAATAGTTTTTCTAAGACTACCGGTTCCGTAATCATTTGTATTGATTACTGTAAAAGTATCACTATAAAGATTTTTAGACATAAGTATCAGAATAATCAATAAAAAACTGATAATACATTTTTTTGTTTTCATTTTTTTTACCCCCTTTTTTTTAATTTTCATAAAATTGATAATTGTTATTAGTTAATTCCTAAGTAGTGTCAAAGAAGTATAATTTTTTTTATTGTGCGTTGTATTTTTCTATCTAAGTACATAAAACTTCAGTTATGCCTCCTGCAATGCAGCCTTTCACTTTTAAATCTCAAACATTTCATCGTAAGTAGCTATCCTTGCTTGTCTATAGGAATATTTCATTCAGGTTAGGGATAATTTGATCCAGTAAAAGAAGGTTAGATTCAATATTATAGGTACAGAATTCTTTTCAATAGGTAAATTAATCAAGAGGTGAAACTTATATTTTATATTTTAATAAATTGATTTAAAAATGTCAAGAAAAAAATAAGGTTTCTTTAAAAATGAAACCAACATGTATTCATCTACCGACAACAATGACTTAGCATAAGATCACTAAAAGGATTATATTCTAAAGTACCTTTAGAAAAAAATGTTTAATATATCATTTGTATTTATTTATTAAATTAGTTATTATAAAATAAGATTATATTTGGTGTTACACAATGAAGAAAGTAGAATATTTTATTATTTTAAACATATTACTTTTTATTAGTATATCCCAAAATCATGTTAATGCACAAGTCCCTGTTGAAATTAAAAATGCAGAACATTTTGATCGATTAATCAATCGAGCAGAATCTTGTGTTAAAGATTCTACAATAACTGCTATTGGTTATGCTCAGAAAGCATTAAAAATTGCCCAAAGACTTAACGATCAGAAACGTAAAGCAATTTCATTCCTCACTATTGGTAAAGGGCACGTATTTGTACAGGCATATGATCAAGCTCTTGATTATTACCTTCAATCATTGAACATTTTACAGGATTTAGGGGATACACTTTATGTAGCACAAAATTTAAAACAGATTGGTTCAGTGTATTGGTATCTAAACAATTTTGATAAGACCCTTGAATATGAGAAAAAATCATTGAAACTATATCAGGTGGTTAATGATAGTGTTGGCATGTGTTCAATATTAAACAATTTAGGACTAACCTATAACGGACGAAGAGAATATCAGAAAGCATTAGAATACTATTTACAATCAAAAGAAATTGCAGAGAAATTAGGTAATAATAAAGCTATTGCACGAGTATGTAATAATATGGGAATTTTCTATAGTGATCAGGAAATGTATAGTGATGCATTACCTTATTATTATACAGCGCTAACTATTAATAATGTAGTACATGATAAGTGGGGTATTGCAGAAGTAAAAAATAATCTTAGTGTAGTATATACTAATATTGGACAATTTAAAAAAGCAACTTTTAATTTATTTGAAGCACAAAGTTTAGCTAAAGAAATAAATGATATGAACCTTCTTATGGATAATTATAGATATTTTGCTGAGTTATATTTTAAAACAGGTGAGAGTAATAAAGCATTTATATATCATAAAATGTTTTTTAATTTACATGATACTCTTAAAACAATCGTTCAATATAATATTGCAGATCTTCAAACAATGTATGCAGTAGAGAAAAAAAATTTAGAAATAGAGTTAATGGAATCGGAACAAGCATTAAAAGATCAAATGATAAGAGATCAAAAAAGAAAGCTTTTTTTGATAATTTTATTTTTAGTTGTTACAATAATTTTTTTATTTTTCATTTTTATGCTTTATATTCATAAAATTAAAGCCTATAAAGTACTGATTAAAAAAAATAAAAAAATTATAAAGTATGAAAAAATCCTTCTTAGTTATTTAACCAAGTTTAAAGATAAAAAGGGAATTATTGATGAAAATATTGAAAAGGATATATTAATAACTATTGGAAGTGATGAAACTGAAAATTCATCACAATGGAAGATAGGAAATCGTTGTATAAAAAAATATGCTAAATCAAAAATTACTGAAAAACATAAGGGAAGGATTCTTAATGATATATTAATTTTAATGAATAATGAAACAATCTATAAAGATCATGATTTAACACTTGCCAAAGTATCTCATTTACTTTCTGTTAATAGATCATATTTATCTCAAGTAATAAATGAAAAATTAGGGAAATCATTTATTAATTTTATAAATGATTATCGTATTAAAGAAGCTCAAGTATTGCTTGCTGAGGATAAAGAACGAATCTATACTATTGCATCAGTAGCTAAGGAAGTAGGATTTAATTCAATAAATGTTTTCAACCGAGCTTTTAAAAGATATACAGGTATTACTCCTTCCTTTTTTATCAATTCAATTATTAAATAAATTTTAAATAATATTTTTTTTAAAATAAATTTAATTTTTAATTATTTTTATTCTCAATAAGTTTATTGGATAATTGATCAATTTTACAGTAAAGATTTTGCTTTTTATTTATTCCCATATTATTCTATATATCAAATCATAATTTAAACTATTAATATTTGATTAATTTATATTTTTTTGATTTTTATCTCTATTAAAATAATGAAATGCTTTATAAACATTATTAAAACAGAAGGAGGTGATACATTAGTAAATAATGATCAAAGTGTTTAGTAAAATGGTGGAAAATTAGTTAAATTTTTTAACTAGTTTTAATTTATTTGATCTAGAGGAGGAAATAAGTATGAAAAAAGTTAGTATTATTTTATTTGTATTCATTTTTCCAGTTATTTTATTTGCTCAAACAGGAACAATTAAAGGTATTGTAACTGATACTGATGGAATTCCTCTTGCTGGTGCAAATGTTATAATTGTAGGAACTGATATGGGTGGTGCTACTGATATAAACGGACAATTTAAAATTTCCATACCAGTAGGTTCTTATACTGTTAGAGTAGAATATATTGGTTACAAAACTGAAATACTGAAAGATATTAATGTTCTATCAGATCAGTTTACTACTCATGATATTATGCTTACACAGGAAGTATTAACAGGAGAAGAAATAGTTGTTATTGGATATGGAGTACAAAAGAAAAAAGACTTAACTGGTGCAACTTCCAGAGTAGATGTGGAAGACACGCAAAAATTAGCAATAACAGAAGTTTCTACAGCTTTGCAGGGTAGAATAGCTGGGGCGGATATTTCTCAAACTAGTGGTGCTCCTGGCTCAGGTGCTTCTATAAGAATTCGTGGTATTGGAACTCTTAGTGGATTTAGTCCACTTGTTATTGTTGATGGTGTACCTTCATCTATGGATGTTTTGGATGCTGTTAATCCGGAAGATATTGAATCTATTAATGTTTTAAAAGATGCTTCTTCTGCAGCTATTTATGGGTCCAGAGCTGGAAACGGTGTTATTATTATCACCACTAAACGCGGAAAAGAAGGACCTGTTCAGATTAAATTTAGCAGTAAAACGAGTATGCATAACGTAGCCAAAAATTTTCCTTTGGTTACAAATAGTGATGACTATATCTCCATTGTAAAAAACGCAGCAGATAATGCCGGTGAGAGTTATCCTGATTTTGTCGATATGTACGAAGATAATCCATCTCAATTTTCCAGTGGAACCGATTGGCAGGATGCTTATTTCCGCAGTGCTTTAATGCAGGATTATGATCTTACTATTAGCGGTGGAACAAAAAACCTGAACTTTGCGATTTCCGGAAATTATTCAGATCAGGAAGGAATTATTGTAACTACATATAATAAACGAATGGGTCTGCGTATCAATTCCGATTTTACCAAGGGCAGGTTGAAAATTGGTGAATCGTTGTCACTCAGCCGGTTTATTGGCAAGGCACGGTATGAGGAAGGCGGTATATATACACTGAATCAATACAACTTTTTCGATCTCTGCGGCTTGTCGCCCTTGGTTCCGGTTTATGATGAGAGCAATTCCACGGGATACGCCGGCCAGGACCCCACCATTGGTTTCTACAGAGAGATTGATAATATAGTCGGAAATATGAATATTAGAGATAATAAATATGATGATATTGTTATGATGGCTTCTGCTTATGCTGAATATTCACCTATGGAGGGTTTAACTTACAAAGCCCGATTAAGTCAGAATTTTTGGAATAATTATTTATATTACTTCAATCCAGAGTTTTTTCTCTCCAATCTGGATTTGAATGATAAGACAAACATGAGTGAGAGACGTTCACAAAGTTACCATACAATAATGGATCATACATTAACCTATCAAACTCAATTAAATAAGCATTCTATTGAGGCAATGGTAGGATATTCTCAAGAAAAAACAAATTATCGCAGTACTTATGGTTCAGTTGCTGAATTTCCGGATGACGATCTTCGTGTTCTGGATGCTGGTACAGAGAGTGATAATGCTGCTGGTTATGAGGTTGAATGGCATTACCGTTCTTATTTTGGACGTTTAAACTATAACTATGATGATAAATATTTATTACAGTTAAATTATCGCCGGGACGGTTCATCCAGATTCAGTAAAGAAAACAGATGGGGTGACTTTCCCTCCATGTCCTTAGGATGGCGTATTAGTGAAGAACCTTTCTTTAATCTGCCTTTTATAAAAGATCTCAAAATTCGCGGCTCCTATGGTGTACTGGGTATGCAGGAATTTGATGATTATATGTATTACGCTTTGATATCTTCTGACAGCAATGAGAATCTAAACTATCCTTTTGGTCCTGGTAAAGAGCAGGCAGTGTATATTGGATCACGTGCTACCTATTTTCCCTCCATTGGTTTAAAATGGGAAGAATCAAAACAGACTGATATTGGTTTTGATGCAGCGCTTCTGGATAATAAATTAACATTTGGTTTTGATTACTACATCAAACAAAATGAAGATATTCTTTTTAATCCAACTATTCCTATTTCTACAGGTTCTTCTGAAAACCCATATGTTAACACTGCATCTGTTGAGAACAAGGGTGTAGAAATAACAGTCCGCTACCGTAATATAGATAATCCATTTAAGTATGAGATCAACTTAACTGCCACTACAAATTCAAATGAAGTAACTTCCCTGGGAGACATACCTTCAGAAGCAGTGGATGCCGGTGATGTATACTGGGCTTTTGATACTAAATGTCATACTGTTGCTGGTAAGCCTTTAGCTCCTTTCTATCTTTATGAAACAGATGGTATATTTAAGAGTCAGGAAGAGGTGGATAAATATTTGGAAAGCGTTAATACTTATATAAATGACGTTACACCCCAGCCTGGTGATGTAAAATATGTTGATCGAAATGGAGACGGCATCATAAATGCAGATGATAAGAAGTTTTTCGGAAATGCTATGCCTTCTGCCCAATTTGGCTTAAACCTGAACTTGTCTTACAAACGGTTTGATTTTAATATGTTCTTGTATGGCGTAGTTGGAAGACAAATGTATAATGGTGCTAAAATGCTAGCTTATTGGACTAATCATGCTCCAGGAAACTATCATAAGGATTTATTAGATGCTTGGTCTGAGGAAAATTCTAATTCCAATATCCCCCGGGTTATCCAGGGAGATGATAGAAATGTACAGGATTCAGATCGATTTTTGGAAGATGCTGATTATCTGCGGCTTAAACACATTGAAGTTGGGTACACACTTCCTTCATCTTTGATTTTTGGATATGGGGTTAAGTCACTGCGTGTCTATATTGCTGCTGAAAATTTATTTACTATTACTCAATACAGCGGATATGATCCAGCTATTGATTTTGATAATCGATTTGCTCGCGGTGTTGACCGTTCACCTTATCCTATACCTCGGCAGTTTCTTACCGGCATTCAAATTGGACTATAAAAAGGAGGATAAATTATGAAATTTAAACAATATTTTGTATTATTAAGTATATTAATCCTGGGGCTTATGTTTACAGCTTGTGAAAAAGATTTTCTTGATCTCACCAATCCAAATCAAATGACAGTATCAAGTTACTGGCGGAACGCTGAGGATGTAGAAGCCGCTTTAACTGGAACTTATGCCCTGCTGCAGCAGCAGTGGTGGGGTGGTTACTGGGCGCCAGGTGAAATGTTTATGACCAAGCAAGTTCAAAGCGATCTGACCCAAACAACTAATTTGTTCTATCCTATTGGCAGCGGCGGTCATAATGCTTACAATCCTACTGCTAATATGTATACAACTTATTACTTCTGGGAGTCATATTACAAGATGATTTACGCAGCTAATCAGGTAATTGAAAATACACCCACTATTTCAAGTCTAACAGAAGATCAAAAAAATGCTTTTGTTGGGGAAGCAAAGTTCCTGCGGGCTTATGGTCATTTTCAGCTGCTGAAACTGTACGGAAACATTGTCCTGGTAACTGAAGTTCCGCCTACACCTGATGATTTCTACAAGCCGCAGTCAGCACCGGAGGCGGTCTATGCTCAGATAGAGGCGGATCTGCAATCTGCTAAACAGTATTTGCCTCAGCAGTATGAAGAGAAATGGTTAGGTCGGGCAACCAAAGGTGCAGCTACTGCCTATCTGGGAAAAGTCTATTTATTCCAGAAGAAATGGTCCAAAGCCGAAGCAGAGTTTAAAGCTATAACTAATATGGGCTATGCATTGGTAAGTGATATGTACTCACTTTTCACCGGTTTAAATGAGCATAGTGAAGAGTCTATTTTTGAGATCAACTATACTGCTAATCGACCTGCTGATAGAATTGAATCCATGTCACTTGTACCTAATTTTAACGATTGGCTTGGCCTTTACCCCACACAGCATATGAAAGAGCTTTTCCAAGGCGATACAACTGCAAACGGTGTACCCAGTGCACGTACCTTTGCTTCTGTTGTATTTGATCATCCTGATTCGGATATTTGGTACTTTGATGGGAAAACTTTCGAAGAGTATTTTGGCCCTGACGAAGAAAGAATCTTCTACAAAAAATATAATTACTATGATGCAGATACGGATGCCTACTGGTATGCCAGTGTTGGAATTAATTATGTTATGATGAGATATGCTGATGTACTGCTTATGCTTGCTGAAGCTCTGAATGAACAGGGCAGTACTTCTGAGGCGATTACCTATATAAATCAGGTTCGGAATAGAGCAGGCTCAATACCTATTTCAACCAGCTTGTCTCAGAGTGCTTTAAGAAATTATATCAGGGAAGTGGAACGGCCATTAGAGCTCTGCAATGAGATGCATCGTTTCTGGGATATGGTACGCTGGTACAAAGACGATGGCGGAGTACAGGCTGCACTTCAAGCTAATAATGCACCCTATGCAGATAATTTCACTGACGGTGTAAATGAAATTTGGCCTATAACAAAATGGGAAATTCAGTCTAATCCCAATATTGTACAGAATCCTGGATATTAATAACATTTTTTAAATCTCCTTAATAATACCTAATATCGATTGCCCTGGATTTTTTTATCCAGGGCTTTTTTTATAGTAACTTTAGAAAAAATTATACTTTAAGTATATTCCGGTTAAAATTCAACAATGGGAAGAATCTAAATCTGGATTCCAGAAGTAGATAAATAAGACCATTGTAATAAATCAGTTGCCTGTATTATTGTTTATACACTAAATTATGCTGATATTATCATACAATGGACTGAACAGGGTGCTGTATGGAGAAAAAATAGAGGTATTGTAAACAGTATTAAAGACATTGTAAATCATTTTCTCTTTAATAAGTTAAGGATTTGATTATTAATAATAGCTTAGAATTTGTAAACTGGCATTTATTAAGATATTTGACAGAAGAGAGAAAAAAACCAATACATTTCATTCGGTCAAGAACGTATAGGAAAAATGACATTGCATATATTTATAAAACTGAATAAACATTAACAGTATCTTGGTTATCAGAATTATATATAATCCAGGCTAAATGTTCTTTGCCAAATATTTTTATTGAAATTGGGTAACAATTTTTATATATTATCTTTTTATGGATATATGATTTATATATGAGGTTACAAAAATGGCAAAAGAAGATAAGTATATTGCTTCTATAAATGAGATTAAAATTCGCCTGGAGAAAGGCGGTAATTTGATTGCTGATCTGGGCAACATTACAGCAATTATTAAAAAGAGATTGAAATTTTTTTGGGTAGGATTCTATTTTATTGAAAATGATAGGTTGGTACTTGGTCCTTTTCAAGGTACACCTGCCTGTGTTTTTCTTGATTTAGATAAGGGTGTATGTTCAGCTTGTGTAAAAAAACAGGCAACAATAATTGTTTCTGAAGTTGATAAATTTCCCGGACATGTTGCCTGTGATTCCAATTCCAAATCAGAAATTGTTATACCATGTTTTGACAGCCAAAAAAGTATACGAGCAATTTTAGATATTGATAGTGATAGAAAAGGTTTTTTTGATGAGATTGATAAAAAATATCTTGAAAAGATTGCAGAATTGATTATGAGTTTATGGTAAATGAACAATATTGATTTCAATACATTTAAGAAATGGTTTTATACATATACTGATTCTTTTTTGACTTCTGATCCAGATTTTAATTATCACATTATTTTAAAAAGAGAACATTGTAGACGAGTTTCTAAAGAAATTGTTGAACTGGGAAAATCGTTAAGACTCAGCTCAGAGAAACTCATTAGAGCAGAACTAATTGGTCTTTTCCATGATTTGGGAAGATTTGAACAATATTCTACCTACAAGACCTTTTCAGATGAAAAATCCAGAGATCATGCTGAGTTAGGCAAAGAGGTAGTGATGGATAAAACACTATTTGATGATCTTGATAACAAAGAAAAAAATATTATACTTTCTTCCATTAGTTTTCATAACAAACTATCCATCAGTAGTGATTTGAAGGGAGAGGAGCGATTTTTTATTAAGTTGTTGCGTGATGCTGATAAAATTGATATATGGAAAGTACTCATAGAACATTACCTTTCAGAAAACAAAAATAATAATACGGTGCTGCTTGACTTGCCAGATAATCCTTCCATATCCGATAAAGTAATCATGGCTGTTAATAATAAGCAGCTGGTAAGAAAAGAACATATTGAAAGTGTGAATGATTTTAAAATTTTGAATATGAGCTGGGTTTTTGATTTAAATTTTTCATATACTTATCAGGAAGTTATAAAACGTAAATATATTGATACATTGAAAAATTTACTTCCTGATAATGACTCAGTGAGAAAGGTATATGATATTGTATATTTTTATCTGGAAAGAAATATTTAAATTAGGAAAATCTTGTATTAAAAAAAATAATTTATTTTAAAAATTTAAGGATTAATTTAACATTTAATTATAGGAATCAAATAATGATATTTGAAAACATTATTCACACTATTGGAAATACTCCTCTGGTAAAAGTCAATAAGTTAGTTCCAAATCAGAAAGTTTCAATAAATGCAAAACTTGAAGGATTCAATCCTACTGGGAGTATTAAAGACCGGATTGCTTTAAGAATGATTGAACAGGCTGAAACAGAAGGCAGTTTAAAAAAGGGGCAGACCATAATCGAACCAACTTCTGGAAATACAGGTATTGGATTAGCAATGATCGGAATTGTAAAGGGATATGAGGTTGAAATAGTAATGAGTAAAACAGTATCTATAGAGCGAATAAAAATGGTTAAAGCTTTTGCTGCTACTGTAACTTTAACTCCTGCTCATCAGGGAACGGATGGAGCAATAAAAAAAGCGAGAGACTTAGTGAGGCAATTTCCAGAAAAATATTTTATGCCGGATCAATTTTCAAATAAGTATAATAAGATTGCTCATTACAAAATAACTGGAGAAGAGATCTGGAAACAAGCAAATGGTAAGATTGATTATTTTGTTTCCTCAATTGGAACTTCAGGTACAATTATGGGAGTAGGGAAGGCTCTAAAGGAAAACAATCCCAGAATAAAAGTTGTTTGCGCCCATCCGGTAAAAGGACACTACATTCAGGGATTAAAGAATATGGAAGAGGCAATAGTACCAGTTTTATATGATCCTTCCCAGATTGACGAGACCATCATGGTAGAGACAGAAGATGCATATAAGATGACCAGACAAATTATCAAAAAGGAGGGTATTTTTGTAGGGATGAGTAGTGGTGCTGCTATGTATGCAGCAATTGAAGTTGCAAAAAAGATAAAATCAGGGAATATAGTGGTTATTTTCCCGGATAGAGGAGAAAAATATTTAAGTACTGAGTTATTTAAGTAGAGTAATATTTTTAAAAAAAATAAATAGATAATAATTGTTAATTTATAATATTTTTAATTTATTTTTAAGATTTACCTGCATAATATAAAGGAGATTTTACCCATGGAAATAAAATTAAGTCGAAAAACAATGCAAATAATATTTTTTGTTTTGTTTACCATATCAGGTTTTTCAGGTCTAATTTATGAATCGATATGGACACATTATTTAAAGCTATTTTTAGGTTGTGCTGCCTATGCCCAAACTTTAGTACTCATCATTTTTATGGGTTGCATGGCTTTGGGTTCCTGGTTAACCGGTAAGTACAGTATGAAGATTCGTAATCTATTATTAGTGTATGCTGTAGTGGAAGGAATAATAGGAATATTTGCTTTAGTTTTTCATTCAATTTTTATCCATACTACTAATTTTGCTTATTTTTCTCTAATCCCTCATATTGATTCAGTATTTTTGTTAAGGTTAATTAAATGGACACTTGCTGCATTAATGATAATTCCGCAAACAATTCTTTTAGGTTCTACTTTTCCTTTAATGAGCGGAGGGCTCATCCGTGGTTATTCTAAAAAGCCGGGTAAAATTCTTGCTATTTTATATTTTACCAATAGTATTGGGGGTGCAGTAGGAGTGTTAATAAGCGGTTTTGTTCTTATTAGAAAGGTAGGATTGCCTGGTACAGTTTTATTTGCTGGGGTAATAAATATTGTTTTGGCTATGATAGTCTGGCTGCTTTGCCATAATTTAGTTTTTGAACCAGTTAAAGTAGATGATAATGAAATTAAATTAAAAAGAGGAAAGTCTAAGAAAGTATTTTGGGGATTACTGCTCTGTGCATGCTTAACAGGAACTGCTTCTTTTCTTTATGAAATTGGCTGGATACGAATGCTAAGTTTAGTTTTGGGAGCTTCCACCCATGCATTTGAATTGATGCTTAG
This sequence comes from uncultured bacterium, assembly GCA_964442615.1. Lineage (GTDB taxonomy): Bacteria > Zhuqueibacterota > QNDG01 > QNDG01 > CAYUAG01 > CAYUAG01. The sequence goes on along the minus strand of CAYUAG010000041.1, from coordinate 13,600 downwards.
TGCTTTTATATTTGGAATTGCTTTGGGTGGTTTTTGGATTAAAGGGCGAATTGATTCATTGAAAAGTCCTTTAAAAAGTCTGGGTATAATTCAACTTGTAATGGGTGTATTGGCTTTATTTACCTTGATTTTATATGGAAGAACCTTTTATTTAATGAGTTTTATTATTAAAGCACTTGCTAAAACTATACAGGGATATGGGATGTTCAATATTTTCAGTCATGTGATTTCAATGGTGATAATGGTACCTGTTACAATTTGTGCTGGGATGACTTTTCCGCTTATTACCTACTATCTTGTATCAAGAGGATATGGGGAAGGAGCTATAGGTAAAACCTATGGTGCCAATACTCTGGGTGGAATAATTGGAGTAATCATTGCAATTCAGTTTCTAATGCCTTTATTAGGTGTGAAAAATGTTATTTTGTTTGGCGGAGGAATTGATATAGTTTTGGGATTAGCTCTTCTATGGTATGCTAAACCTGGATTAACTAAAAAATCATGGTATGGTATTACCGCAGGTATGATTTGTATTATTGTATTTTTTATTTGGGGAGTACATCTTGATCCTATTAAGATGTCATCCGGTGTTTTTCGGTATGGAGTGATACCAGAGGAGAGAGAGATTCTTTTCCACAAAGACGGTAGAACTTCTACAGTAGATTTATATCGTGTAGGTGAAGAAAAACTTGTTTTAAGTACAAATGGAAAACCTGATGCCTCAGTAGGATTATCTGAAAATATTTCTGGTGATGAGTCAACCCAGATTTTATTAGGGGCCCTTCCCATGGCTGTGCATAGAAATACCAAGAATGTGGCTTGTATTGGAATCGGTTCCGGAATGACCTCCCATATAGTCCTTACAAATTCAGAAATTGAAGATGTGGATGTTATTGAGATTGAAAAGGCTATGGTACAAGCTGCCAGGGGTTTTGGTGGTCGAGTAGAAAAAACTTTCAATGATCCCCGTTGTCATATTTATATTGAGGATGCAAAAACGTTTTTCACTAATCATCAAAAAAAATATGATATTATTATCTCTGAACCTTCAAATCCTTGGGTCAGTGGAGTAGCTAGTTTATTCACCAGAGAATTTTATCATCAGATTAAAAATCATTTAACAGATAAAGGAATTTTTACACAATGGATACAATTATATGAAATTAGTACTCCTCTCGTAGCTACAGTTATAAAGGCTTTGTCTTCAGAGTTTCAGGATTATATTTTATATTTTATGGATAAAGGAAATATTTTACTTATTGCAAGTGAAAAGGAAATTAGTTATTTAAATTTAAATAATATTTTAAATATTCCTATATTAAGGGATGAACTTCGAAGGATTCATATTATTAGTATTCATGAGATTGCTTTAAGAAGATTGGGCAGTAAAAATCAGCTTGATCCTTTATTTCAATCTTATGAAATATCTCCCAATTCTGATTATTTTCCTATTCTTGATATCTATGCAGTAAGTTCACGTTACTTGTTGCAGTCTGCTTCTGACCTATATAATTTAAAAAGACTGCCTGGCGTTAATCTTAATTTATCAAAAAATAATCATTCTAACATGCAATTACTAACTGTTAATACAAAGTCAAACTTTTTATTATCTCAGGATGCGAATAATGCTATTCTGATCTATAGATATTTTAAAAAGCTGTCAGAAAATGAAAGAATAGAGACTGAAATTATGGGAAAAATTGTTTTACAAACTATTCGTAATTTTAGATCAATTCATTTTCAACCATATGTTCAGGAGTTAAAAAAAGGATGGTTGCCGTCTCTGCATAAAATGGCAGATTATACTTTACCCTATTTGAGTGGGGATGAAATGAAATATATTTGGCAAGATCTACATTCTGTCTCCATTTTTCCTGAATTTCCCGATACAATCAAAAACTGGATTGGTTTATATGAATCACTTGGAGCTCAGGATTACAAAAACGTTTGTAATTTTGTCTACCAGCTTATTCCTGTAAAAGGAGAAATTAGAAATTCATTTAATAATAATAGAATTTTAATATATGCAATGTTGTCTCATAATGCTTTAGATCAATATTCAATGGTATTGGATCTATTTGAACGGTATGAGGAACAGATTAATTATCCTATTGAAATACGGTATTTAAAAGAGCAGGCTGAGCAAGCTTTAGGGAAGAATAAAAAAAAATAATATAATGTATTATAGTAAGGTGATCTAGATGAAATCAAATATTTTTTTTAGAAAAATGCATAGAATAGGAGCAATAATCATTGCCTTTCCTTTTCTCATTGTCATTATTAGTGGGATATTGCTACAGCTAAAGAAAGAGATTACCTGGATTCAGCCACCCACTCAACAGGGCTCAGGTTTTTCTTCAGATTTGACTTTACAACAAATATTTGACTATGCAAAGGAATGTCCTGATGCATTTATTGAAAATTGGCAGGATATTGATAGGCTGGACATAGTACCGGATGACAATGTTATCAAAGTAAGAATGAAAAATCATCAAGAAATTCAGATTGATGCTGAAACCGGTAATGTTCTTCAGTGTGCAGTGAGAAGATCTGATATAATCGAAGATTTGCATACCGGATCCTGGTTTTTTTCTCAAGCACGACTCTGGATTTTTTTTCCCTGTGCAGTTATTGTTTTTTTTCTCTGGATTTCTGGATTGATACTTTTATTTATAAAGTATTTGAGATCTAGAAAAAATTGATAATATTAGTACCTAAAATTAGGGAAGAATTTTTTTAAGAAAAATAAAAGTAACAGTAGTTAGTTACGTATACTTAGATTTACAGCAGAAAGATATTATTTTTTCTACATTTTTTTATCATTTCATCAGGCCAGATACTGCTTTGAATTTCACCAATATGTGCTTTATGAAGATACAGCATACAGAGGCGAGATTGACCAATCCCTCCTCCTATGGATAAGGGAAGTTTTCCATTTATTAATTTTTTATGAAATAAAAGGTCTTTTCTTTCCAGATCACCAGTTATTTCAAGCTGACGAAGAAGAGAAGATGTATCAACCCGTATACCCATGGAGGAAAGTTCAAAAGTACAGTCCAATACCGGGTAGTAAACTAGAATATCCCCATTAAGTCCTTTATGGTCTGGGCTGGTTGGGGTAGACCAGTCATCATAGTCAGGCGCACGTCCATCATGTGGTTTACCATTTTTAAGCTTTGCTCCTATTCCAATCAGAAAGACAGCTCCACATTCTTTACAAATTTCATATTCTTTTTGTTTTGCTGATAAATTGGGATATTGTTGAACCAAATCTTCTGTATGTATAAAAGTAATTTTTTCAGGAAGAAAAGGATGAATTGAATGATAGTAATGATTAACATATTTTTCTGTTCGTTTTATTACATCATAAATGTTTACAACCATATTTTTTAAAAATGTTAAATTTCTTTGTTTTTTTGAAATTACTCTTTCCCAATCCCATTGATCAACATACAGTGAGTGCAGGTTATCAAGAGCTTCATCAGCTCGTATTGCATTCATATCTGCATACAAACCTTCATCTATATTGAATTTGTAATCCGCAAGCATCATTCGTTTCCATTTTGCCAGAGAGTGAACAATCTCAGCTGCTGTGTAATTCATAGCTTTTATTTTAAAATTTACCGGTTTTTCAACGCCATTGAGATTATCATTGATACCTGTATTGGCTTTTACAAAAAGAGGAGCTGTTACTCTAACCAAATTTAACTCAAATGCCAGATTAATTTGGAAGAATTCTTTGATTAATCGAATTGCTTTTTCGGTTTCCTTTAAATTAAGTAAGGGATTATAATTTTTCGGGTACATTATTTCTGATTTAACCATAATGAAATTCCTTTCATTAACCTAAGAATTTATAAAAGAAATAAATTTTTAATGTTAAAGTGAAGTTTTTAATAACTATTAAAAAACGGTCTGCCTAAAAACTGTTCAGGCAGACCATAGCTCATTACTTTTTAAAAGTACGCCCACAGGGAATCGAACCCCGAACCTACTGATTAAGAGTCAGTTGCTCTGCCAATTGAGCTATAGGCGCTAGACTTGTGAGGGTGCTGAGAATCGAACTCAGGACCCACGGCTTAAAAGGCCGTTGCTCTACCTAACTGAGCTACACCCTCAAACGGCACAAAATTTAACAAAAATTAAACATAATGTCAATAAAAAAATAATTAAAAATTTGAAATTTTATATTTTTATCTTGATTATATGCATTTTATCCGGATATATAACAGTTTACTGAATATTTATTGAACCTTTTTACTGCCGAGTTTATATTTTTATGAAATTAATAAAATTTTTAAATCTAGAAAAGGTATGTAATAAAATGAAAACAAATTATTTTCAAACAATTCTATTAGCTTTAATCATTATTTCATTAATAACTATACCCGATACTTATGCCCAAAAATGCTTGATAAAAGGAAGCATAACAGATAAAAATGGTTCTCCTCTGGAGTATGCAAATGTCTATATTAAAAATTCAGTTGAAGGCAGTATGAGTAATAAAAAGGGAGAATTTGCCTTTAAAACTTCAAATTATGGAACTCGGATTCTTATTTGTTCTTATATTGGTTTTAGAACCTTCCAAAAAGAAATCATTACCAAACCAGAAAAGACAATTTCCTTGAAAATAACTCTGGAAAAAGAAGTAATTAAAGGAAAGAAATTAGTTATAACAGCCAGTTCTTTTACTGCAGGCAGTGATAATGAAGAAAAAGGAGTTACCTTATCTGCCCTGGATGTAGTCCGAACTCCGGGTTCTGCTGCGGATATTTTCTGGGCTATAAAGTCATTTCCTGGTCTGCAGCAGGTAGAAGAGGGAGCAGGTTTATTTGTCAGAGGAGGTGATGTATCTGAAACTGCTTTTTACCTGGATGGAGCATTACTGCAGCATCCCTATAAATACGAATCACCTACAGGTGGTTTTTTTGGTACCTTTAGTCCCTTTCTTTTAAAAGGAACCTACTTTTCCATAGGAGGATTTTCTGCAGAATATGGAAATGCGCTTTCCGGAGTACTTGCTATGCAGAGCAGGGATTTACCTTCCCAATTTCAATACGGAATAGGTTTAGGACTGGCTGCAGAGTCAGCCTTTATTACTGTACCGATTATTGATGATACATTTGGTTTTTCTTTTTCTGGCAACCTTAGCAATACCAAAATGATGTTTGATCTTAATGATTGTAAGAAAATTTTTTCCCATTATCCTTCCTCCTTTGATTTAAATTTTAATTGTGTCTATAAACCAAATAAAAATTCAAAATTTAAAATGTTTATTTTTCGAGAAGATGATAAAGTAGGGGTAGAAGTTGAGGATCCAGAATTCTCTACCCATTTTTATGGAAATGGTTCCAATAGGCTCTATAACCTACTTTTTACTACACTCCTGGGTGATAATATTTTAATTAAAACAAACACAGCCTTAAGTAGATATATTAAAAATCAAAAATTGGGAGTAATGGATCTTGATCTGGAAGATAGATTCCTGCAGATAAGATTTGAAGTTGAGAGTAAATTCTCCCATGCCCTGTCAGTGAAATCTGGTATTGAACTTTATCAGTTTAAAACTTTGGTTGATGGTACAGTACCGGTTGACAAGGAAAACGTGGATCCCTATGCCTTATCCCAAAAAGTAGATACAGACTATACCTCAAATAGAAGAAACTACTTTATCCAGGGTAATTTTCTTACTCCTCTAGGATTTAAAATAATTCCGGGCCTAAGAGGCGAATATGAATCTATTACAGATAAAAATACTCTTGATCCACGCATATCATTCATACTACCCTTAACCCTTAATACCACAATTACTGCTGCATATGGAATATATCATCAGTTTCCCAGCCCTCTGTACTATGATCCATTTATAGGTAATTCCAAACTTTCAGAAATGAAGTCTGTTCATAAAGTAATTGGTTTTAATTATAAAAGGAAAAATACTATTTTTCGGGTAGAAGCCTATTACAAAGGTTATAAAAATCTTTTATTAGAAGATGAATCTATAAACTATACTAACCAGGGAAAAGGATTTTCCAAAGGTATAGATCTTTTTTTGAAAGAGAGATTTAAATCAATTTCAGGCTGGATATCATACTCCTGGCTTAAATCAAGAAGAAAATGGATGGATCTACCCATTAAAGCTCCACCTTATTTTGATATTACTCATAATTTTAATACAGTAGTAACAGCTGAGTTATCCAAAAGTTTATCTTTGGGCATTCGATATAGATATGCCACTGGTAAGCCATATACCTCAAAAGAGGGAGTATTTCATAACATAAGAGTTCCTGCTTATAAAAAGATGGATATAAATTTTTCCTGGATGCACAGCTTTTTTGAAAATGATATGACAATCATTTATTTTGCTGTTTCTAATGTACTGGGAAGGATAAATATTTTTGATTATAAATATTCCTCTGATTTTCAGAAAAGAGAAGCTGTAACCAGTTCCTTTCAAAGATCATATTACTTTGGATTTCAGATAAATATATAGGAGAAAAAGCATGTCGAATACACCAGTTATTAAAATCGAACATCTATGCAAGACCTATGGTTCAGTTAAGGCTGTGAATAAGGTCTCTTTTACAGTTCAGAAAGGAGAAATTTTTGGTATGGTTGGACCAAATGGAGCAGGAAAAACCACAACCATTGAGTGTATAGAAGGATTAAGAAATTTTAACAACGGTAAAATCGAAGTGTTAGGATTCAATCCCAGGAAAGATAAATATCAGCTCAGACCACGCATTGGAGTGCAGCTCCAGGAGTCCGCACTTCCTTTTAGAATTAAAATCAGAGAGGCTCTTGATCTTTTTTCCTCTTTTTATTCATCACCTGTTGATTGGTATAGCTTGGTTAAAGAGTTGGGTTTAGAAAAAAGTCTTAATACAGTTTATAAGAAACTCTCTGGCGGACAGAAACAGCGTCTTTTTATTGCCCTGGCCTTGATTAATAATCCGGAACTGATTTTTTTAGATGAATTGACTACTGGTTTAGATCCTCATGCCAGACGAAAAATGTGGGATCTGGTTCAAGGAATTCGTGATCAGGGAAAAACTGTTTTCCTTACTACTCATTTTATGGAAGAGGCAGAACGTTTGTGTGATAGAGTTGCTATTATGGATAAAGGTAAAATTGTAGCAATCGATTCACCAGATAGTCTTATTAAGAGTCTAAATGCTGAAAACCGGGTAGTCTTTTTTTCAGATGGTACATTTAGATTAAAAAGAAAAAAAACTGAAGACCTCAAGACAGTCACAAAAGTGGAAATCAGGGGTGAACGGATTGTAGTCTCTGGAAAAGGTGAAGATCTGGTGGTTGAAGTGGTGAATACTCTTACTACCAACAGCATAGCTTTTAGGGATCTACGAACAGAGCAACCAAATTTGGAAGATGTATTTCTCATCTTAACCGGTCGAGAAATACGAGATTAAAGGAGGAAATAACATGCGAGGATTTTGGAAATTTACTTATGTTGAAATTAAACTTTTTTTTCGGGAACCGCAGGCTGCCTTTTTTACACTTGCTTTCCCTCTCATGATGCTATTCTTATTTGGTAGCATTTATGGTAATAAACCAACATCTTTTTTTGGTGGTTATGGCACTGTAGATATCATGGTACCTGCTTATGCAGCTTTGATCATAGCCACGACTGGCTTGATGGGATTGAGTATTTCCATGGCAGCATATAGAGAAACAGGTGTTTTGCGCCGTTTGCAGGCAACTCCTTTAAAACCTCATACCCTTCTTTTTGCAGAGGTACTGGTGTTTTTTCTGATGACTACTCTGGGTATGATTTTATTAATCTTGGCTGGAAAAATTGGATATGGTTTGCGGTGTGCAGGAAATCCAATACATATAGTATTTGCATTTGCATTAAGCTGTCTGAGTTTTTTTTCCCTTGGATTTATTTTAGCCGGCCTGTTACCAACTACACGTACAGCTCAGACTGCGGCCATGGTCCTCTTTTTTCCCATGATTTTTCTTTCAGGTGCTACCATTCCCCGTGAAACTCTGCCTGGGAGTATTCAAAGATACAGTCAGATATTACCTCTTACTCAGGTTGTAAATTTATTGCGAGGTATGTGGATAGGTGAAAGCTGGATAGTTCATCTCCAGGAAGTAGTAATTCTCATTGCTTTGTTGATAGTAGGAGTTTTCGTAACTACCAAGACTTTTAGATGGGAATAATGTGAATTAACATGTTGATGATTATTACAATATTTCAAAGATAAAAGATAATCGATAAAAAAATAATTAATAATATGAATAAAATAAGGAAAAAAACTATGAAAAAATTATTATTAGCAGTAATATGTTTTATTTTACTTGTAAGTATAGTCCAGGGACAAGATGCAAGTAAAATTGATTCTCTCATTCTAAACGGGAAAAAAATGATCAATACTGCAGTCAACAATTGGAGTATGAATGAAATGAGAAATGCACGAGCTTATTTTGAACGTTTACTCTCTGATACAACTTATCCTTGGCTGGTTCACTACTATATAGGATTTACTGATTTGCGTCTCTTTTATAATTCTTTATCAGAAGATGATAAGGAGAGTGCTAAACTCTTTATTGATAACGGAATAGAACATCTGGAGAAATCTGTAGAAATTAAAGATGATTTTGCTGAAGGATATGCCCTGCTCGGTTCTCTTTTAGGAAATAAAATCGGTTTAAATCCAATGTTAGGTATGACATTAGGGATGAAATCAGGGAGGGTGATGTATCGTGCTTTTGAATTAGCTCCGGATAATCCAAGAGTATCATTAATTGCTGGTGAATCCAGTTATTATACCCCCAAGCTGTTTGGAGGTGGTAAAGAAAAGGCTATGGAAAAGATAAAGAAAGCAATAGAACTTTTCCAAACATTTAAATCACAAAGCCCTCTTTATCCATCCTGGGGATATGATGAGGCCTATGCTTATAAGGGAATGATACATACTGATTGGGAACAATGGGAAGAGGCAAAAAAAAGTTTTGAAATGGGTCTTGAAATAAATCCAAATAATGGCTGGATAAGCATGGATTTGATGCAGAATTTGGAAGAAAAAATGAAGGCTGAGTAATTTTAAAGATTAGAGCAGGGTGAATAATTTTACCTATGAAAATTAAATTTTATACCAAGAATTTCAAAAGATTTTTTTGACCATCCCTAAAACTTTTACATTCTCTCTGTGTAACTTAAGGGTAATCTTTTATACACTACTTATTAAAAAGGTTTACAAAATGAAACATAAAATTAATTATTTCTTCATTTTTTTTATGATATTAATAGTACTATCAGACAAATTTTCTTATTCATTTGAGATAGACAAAGAGTATGGTATCATTAAAGGAAGGGTGATTGATAGAGAAACCAAAGCTATACTTGTAGGAACAAATGTTAGTATAGTAAGCACAAACAGGGGAACAGCAACAGATTCTAAAGGAAACTTTGTTATTAATAATGTACCAATAGGAAACTATACAGTGCAATTCAATTATATTGGATACAAACCTTTGAAAATTACAGATGTTATTGTTAAATCAAATAGAATTACTTTTATGCAAGCGGAACTAAACCTAACTGTCATTAAGGGACAAAGGGTAAGTGTAAGTGGAGGATACTTTCCACAAAGTAAAGATCCCTCTATAAGTGTTATCGGTTTTTCTAGTGAGGAAATACGAAGAGCTCCAGGAGTGGGAGGTGATGTTAGCAGAATTATTACCGGACTTCCCAGTGTTGCAAAAGTCAATGATGAAATCAATTGCTTAGTAGTACGGGGTGGTAGTCCCCTGGAAAATTCTTTTTATCTTGACAATATAGAAATACCAAATATTAATCACTTTCCTGTCTTAACCTCAACTGGTGGAACTATTGGCTTACTGAATGTTGACTTCATAAAAGATGTAAATTTTTTTACTGGTGTTTTTCCTGCATCCTATGGCAATACACTTTCATCTGTAATGGAGTTATATTTTCGGGAAGGAAATCGTGATGAATTTGATGGGCAGTTAGATTTTAGTATGATTGGTATTGGAGCAATAGGTGAAGGACCTTTAGCAACGGGAAATGGATCATGGCTTTTTTCAGTGAGAAGAAGCTATTTTGAGTTATTAGGTGAAGATATTACAGAAGGTATGGATATCGCATACAGTGATTTTGAGAGTAAAATTGTTTATGACATTAATAAGCAAAATAAATTAACATTTTTAGGTATTGTAGGTAATGATCACATTGATATGCCATATGATGGTGCCATTGATAATGGGAATTCTGATTGGGGCAGCACCAAGGTTATTGAAGGTTCGGTTGGGATTAACTGGAGATTGCTATGGAGTAAAAATGGATTCTCAAATACATCTGTTGCTTTTACCTTTGCAAAATACCATGAAAAAATTCAGGTAACTAAAACCAAAGCACTTCAGTACATTAATAAAGCATTTGAACGCTTTCTTAATGTAAGAAATGTTAATCATTTCCGATTGAATCCAACAAATAGTATTGAATTTGGTTTTGAGACAAAATATATTCATAATCTTTATGATAATTTTTATGAAGAATATAGAGATCATTCTGGAAACCTTATTCCTGAAATTACCTTTGATGATCGGTTGTCAACCCAAAACATTTCTCTCTTTGCTCAACATACCTGGTCTCCTGTAAATAAATTGTCAACCAATATAGGAATAAGATTAGAATATATTGACTATCATAAGGATTGGAATGTTTCTCCCAGAATATCCTTTTCCTATCAAATAACACCAATTACAGCAATAACTGCTGCAACTGGTGTTTTCTATCAAACTCTTCCTTCAATCCTGTTATCAAAGAGCAATAATTTTAAAAAATTCGATAGATTATCTGCTACTCACTATGTACTTGGTCTAAAACACTTGCTTACTGAAAACACATGTTTAAGCTTAGAAGCTTATTATAAAGACTATAAAAATTTTCCTCTTGACTTATTCCAACCAGACATTTTTATTATTGATGAAATTGCTTATCATCCCCTAGAATTGATATCAAAATCTGAAAATCTCGAGGGTAATGGAAAAGCATTTGTAAAAGGTTTAGAGGTGCTATTACAAAAAAAGTTGGCTAAAGATATTTATGGGATGATTTCAGGTTCCTATTTTAAAACATGTTACAAAGGGTATAATGGCTTATGGAAAGACAGAGTATATGATAATCGTTTTATTTTTTCGATTGAAAGTGGATACAAACCCAATCCTTATTGGGAATTTAGTGTACGCTGGATTTATGCTGGAGGGCCACCATATACTCCTTTTGATAAGAATGCATCCCAAGCTATGAACCAGGGAATTTACGATCAAAACAAAATCAATGAGGAAAGATATCCAGATTTTCACTCATTAAATATTCGAGTTGATAAACGTTTTCATTTTAAGCATTCAAATCTTATTATCTATTTCAGTATATGGAATGCTTATAATAATAAAAATATTGTTTCGTATTTTTGGAATGAGATTGAAAATAAAAAGGATACTATTTATCAGTGGAAATTAACTCCTATTTTGGGAGTTGAGTATGAGTTCTAAGAATACATTTTTAATTAATTTTTAATAATCTGATAAGGAGAAATTAGATGAAATATTTAATAATTGGAATCTTAAAGAGTAATTTTTTAAAATATTTATTACTGCCTTTTTTCTTATATTTATCTGTTTCCTCTGTCATGGCTCAAACTATAGTTTTTAAAAATATAAGAGTATTTGATGGAGAAAACCTTTTAAAAAACCGAATTGTTATTGTCAAGGATGGTTTTATAACTTTTGTAGGTAAAGAAAAAATAATACCTTACAATGCAGAAATAATTGACGGAACTGGAAAAACTCTGTTACCCGGTTTAATCGATTCTCATGTCCATGTGATAAGCAAGGAAGCCTTACGACAATCATTGAATTTTGGGATTACCACTGTAATTGATATGTTTATGAGTGTTGATTTAATGCAGGAAATAAAAAAGATTCACAGGGAAAATCCGCAAAATACTATGGCTTATCTGATATCAGCCGGTATGCTGGCAACTGCTCCGGATGGTCATGGAACCCAGTACGGAATTCCCATCCAGACGCTTTCATCTCCGGAACAAGCCTACTCTTTTGTAACAGAACGGATCAAGGAAGGATCTGATTTTATAAAGATAATTTATGACAATGGAAGCTGGATGGGAAAAGAAATTCCCACTCTTGATTACAAAACTCTTGAAGCCGTGATTAATGCTGCCCATGCAAAGAACCAAATGGCAGTAGCACATGCACTTACTTTAAAGGAAGCAAAAGAGGCAATCAGTGCAGGTATAGATGGACTTGCTCATATTTACTGTGATGATGCTTATGATGAAAATTTTGCTCAGTTAGCTGTTGAGAATGACATTTTTGTTATTCCTACCTTATCAGTAATAAAAAGTCTCTGCGGTTTTTCTACTGCAACTGAAGTACTGAATGATTCTCTTCTTGCTCCCTTTTTGTCTCCGGGAGGAGAGATGCTTTTGAACAACAAAACACTGTTTGATAGTTCCGAAACAAGATATTATTCTTCCATTCAGGCAGGTAAACAGCTGAATGAAGCCAATGTACCCATTCTTGCCGGTACTGATGTACCTAATCCGGGAACAACCTATGGGGCAAGTCTGCATAAGGAACTGGAACTACTGACAGAGGCAGGACTTACCCCTATACAGGCGCTGAGAGCTGCTACTTCTTTTCCTGCTAAATGCTTCGGGCTTTCTCAAAGAGGGTTCATAAAGAAAGGAATGATTGCTGATTTACTTTTAGTCAGAGGTAATCCTATTAATGACATTCAAAAAACCAGGGATATTGTGGCAATATGGAAAAGAGGTAATCAAATAAAAAGGGTAAGATATAAAGAAAAGTATTAGGGGAAAACCATGAACACGGAAAGAAAAATTATTATTAAGTGGAGTGCAGTAGGTCATGCTTTTTTGAAATTAGGTATAGCTTTTGGTACGGGCTTTATAGTTATTGCTTTTTTGAAGAATATATTCTTAAATTTTTTAATTGAAGATTCACCCTGGGTACCAAAATATATGGGTGATTTTACTGCTTTTATGGTAGGAATTTTTATTATCAAATTTATTCAAAAAGATAAACTAAAAGATTGTGGTTTTACTTTTATAAAAGGAAAATTAAAAATAAAAGATTCGATACTTATAGGAATTATAATTGGAGTAATTGGAATTTTTCTTGATCATTTTACTCAAATTTTACAGGATGAATCTCTTACACCTTCACATCCTTACTTTTTATCAGCTTTAAATATTATTGGAATGCTTTCTTTTCAGTGGATTTTTGTTGGAATTTTTGAGGAAACCATAACCAGAGGATTAGTTCAGAAACCTTTAATGGATAGTCTTTCAGGATATATAAAAATTTTTAAATGGAATTTTCATATAGGTTCTGTAATTACTGGATTAATTTTTGGTATTGGGCATATTGGACCCCATATTTTTTTTGGACATACTTGGATTTCTTTACCCTTACATATAATATTCGCTACATTATATGGATTTAGTGCATCATACATATACCAAGAAACAGGAAGCCTTGTAGGTCCAATTGTGATGCATAATAT
>CAYUAG010000040.1:21918-31267 GCA_964442615.1 uncultured bacterium | reverse complement strand
CTGGAAGTTCATCCCGATATCGGTTCAAATCAAACAATTTTAGGAATAATTGGTGATACCCACAAGCTGGATCCAAGGGATTTCGAAGTCGAAGAAGGTGTACAAGAAGTTTTAAGAGTATCAGAACCATATAAACTTGCCAGTCGTTCTTTTCATCCAAATGATACTATCATTCAAATAAAAAATATTTCTATAGGAGGTGATGAAGCTATCATCATCGCAGGACCTTGTTCAGTTGAAAGTGAAGAACAGATTTTTACAATTGCTGAACTAGTCAGTCTGACTGGTGCAAAAATACTACGCGGTGGCGCTTATAAACCCAGAACTTCTCCTTACAGCTTTCAGGGATTAGGAGTAAAAGGATTAAAATATTTGCAAGAAGCCGGAAAAAAATTTGGTCTTCTTACTATATCAGAAGTCATGGATATTTCCAAAGTTGATCTTGTATCTTCTTATATTGACATTCTTCAAATTGGAGCCAGAAATATGCAAAATTTTTCACTTTTAAAGGAAGTTGGAAAAATCCAAAAACCCATTTTTCTTAAAAGAGGAATGTCTGCTACCATTAAAGAGCTTTTAATGGCTGCAGAATACATAATGTCTAAAGGAAACAAAAATGTGATTCTATGTGAACGCGGAATCCGTACCTTTGAAACCTCTACCAGAAATACCATGGATATCTCTGCAATTCCTGTGGTCCAAGAACTCAGTCACCTGCCAATCTTTGCAGATCCAAGTCATGGTACAGGTAAGAGAGATAAGGTCTCTCCCCTTGCCAGGGCTGCCATAGCAGCAGGAGCAGATGGAATCATGGTTGAGGTACATAACCATCCAGAACAGGCTCTATCCGATGGTTCTCAATCTCTATATCCGGTAGAATTTGAAACACTTATGGAAGAACTAAAGGTTATAGCATGGTCTATAGGGAAAAAAATTGATAAACAATAAAAAAAAGGACAGGATAATGGATAATCAAAAAACTATTGGTATAGTAGGACTAGGTCTTATGGGTGGATCATTAAGTATGGCTTTAAAAAATAAGTATCCATCCCAAAAAATAATTGGAGTTGATGACCAACAATCCACTGATTATGCGTTATCAACTAATTCTATCGACCAATCTTTTTCTATGGAAGAGGTAGGAAAATGTGTAGGATTATCTGATATTGTTTTTCTATGTACTCCTATTAACGAAATACTAAATCTTATGCCAATAATTTCCAAATCTACTAAGCCAGGTACTCTAATCACAGATATTGGAAGCACAAAACGTGCTATTGTTAAAGAAGCCCATAAATATTTTTTCGATGATACTTACTTTATAGGAGGACACCCCATGACCGGGAGTGAGGGATATGGAATCAAATCTGCAGATCCAATGATGTTTGAAAATGCTGTGTATGCTCTTACTCCATCTCAACAAATACCCCAAAACCTCATTAGATATCTGGGAAGTCTTTTAGAAGCAATTGGAGCAAAAGTTTATTTCTTAAGTCCAACCTTGCACGATAAAATAGCTGCAGCTGTCAGTCATCTCCCCCAGTTAGTAGCAGTTACTCTGGTAAATTTAATTGCCAAACATCAAACAACCTCCTCCCATTACCTAAAATTAGCAGCCGGAGGATTCCGTGATTTAACCAGGATTGCTTCCAGTCCTTATGAAATATGGGATGACATTATCAAAACAAATGGTGATGAAATGTCACTTTTCATTGAAGAGTTTACTAGCCAACTCCGATTAATTCAAAAGAAGCTCATGAAAAATAACCTGAATGAAGATTTTAAAAATGCTGCAAAAATCAGGTATTCTATACCAAAAGATATGAAGGGATTTTTACATCCCAACTATGATTTAAGTATAGAAGCTGAGGACAGACCGGGTATTATCGCTGAAATTTCCACAGCCCTTGCAAGTAAAAATATTAATATCAAAGATATTGAGGTTTTAAAAGTTCGGGAAGGTGAATCCGGGATACTCCGCTTATCTGTGGAATCACTCCGGGATAGAAAAACAAGTCAAGAAATTCTCAGCAATTTAGGATATAGTGTAAAACCAAGGGACTAACATTTCATGAAATACAGAATAAAAAAACGCAAGAAACTCAAAGGTATTGTTTCACTTCCTGGTGATAAATCAATTTCACATCGGGCCCTGCTTTTAAGTTCAATAGCTGAAGGCATTACTACTATTCATAATCTCTCACCCTGTCAGGATGTCCAGTCCACTCTTCACTGTTTAACAAAATTAGGAGTAAAATTTACCAATAAACCAGGATCATTATGTGTTACTGGTAAAGGACTTTATGGACTGCAGCCATCAGCAATGCCTTTGAACGCTGGTAACTCAGGAACAACCGCACGTCTTCTCTCTGGGATTTTGGCAGCCCAAACCTTTAACTCTATAATTACTGGAGATCAATACTTAAAAAAACGTCCTATGGACAGGATCATTTCTCCTCTAAAAAAAATGGGAGCCAACCTTAAAGGAGAAAAAAATAAATATCTTCCCCTGGAAATACAGGGACAACATCTTTCTCCCATTCATTACCATTCTCCAGTATCAAGTGCTCAGGTAAAATCGTGTATACTTATGGCTGGACTTTATACCAACAGTGAGGTTTCAGTTACTGAACCTTTTCCATCCAGAGATCATACTGAAAGGATGTTATCAAGTTTTAGAGTAGAAATTGAAAAAAATAGTACTACCTCTACTATCAGAGGGATAAAAAAATTAAGAGCAGGTGAGATTAATATTCCCGGAGATATATCCTCAGCAGCTTTTTTCATAACTGCTGCCCTTCTTTTAAAAAATTCCAAGTTGACACTTACAAATACCGGAATTAATCCAACCCGAATTGGTATACTCAAAGCTTTAGAAAAAATGGGAGCAGAAATATCCTGTAATAATTTACGCCATTTTAACCGTGAACCTATTGCCGACCTTTATATTAAATTCCAAAACTTAACAGGAACTAAAATTAATAATCCTCTTATTCCTACAATAATAGATGAAATTCCCATTCTGGCTGTAGCTGCTACCCAGGCAGAAGGAGAAACACAGATTGTTGATGCTGAGGAGCTCAGAGTAAAAGAGACTGACAGGATTCATGCTCTCTATGTTAATTTAAAAGCCATGGGAGCTGAGGTAACTGAGCTAAAGGATGGGTTGGTTATACAAGGGCCAACTGAATTAAAAGGGGTGGAAATTGAGACCTTTGGAGATCACCGGATTGCCATGGCTTTCACCATAGCAGGATTATTAGCAAAGGGGAACACTATTATAAACAACAGTGAATGTACTGAGGTTTCCTTTCCTGGATTCTTTAAAATCCTTGAAAGTATTTATGCCTAAACGCGAAAAAACATATGCTATAATTGGAGATCCTGTTGAGCATTCATTATCACCTCTCATTCATAGGTTTATTTACCAACAGGTTGATCTCCCCTATTCATACCAAAAAATTAAAGTTGCACCACCCAATTTAAAAAAATTTATTATCAGTTGCAGAAAGAATAACTTACAGGGATTCAATGTAACTATACCGCATAAAGAAAAAATTATACCTTTACTGGATGATATTGATAAACTAGCACAATTTATTGGAGCAGTAAATACAGTTACAAATAATAATTCAAAGCTAAAAGGATTCAATACTGATATAATTGGCTGTAAACGTGCTCTTGAGAAATCACCCTGGCAGCAGACCGGAAAAGTAGTGATCTTAGGAGCAGGAGGTGCCTGTCTATCTGCTCTTGTCGCTCTCTCCAGCTTTGCGCCTTCTTCAGTAATATTACTCAACCGAACCTTAGAAAGAGCTTATAAACTAAAAAAAAGATTTTCTCATCATTTAAAATTTGACATTTATGTAGAGAATATTAAATTTCAGGAAATGGGAGATCTGCTTTCCAATACTTCTCTTTTAATAAACACAACTCCTCTAGGTATGTGGCCGCAGATCCAAAACTCTCCTATTCCTGAACCGGATATCATACCTGAACACCTGACTGTCTTAGATATGGTATCCAATCCTGTGTACACAACTCTTCTTAAACAAGCAAAAAAGAGAGGAGCAGAAATTATAAGTGGTCTATCCATGCTTATCTCCCAGGCCATTGCTGCCCAAGAGATCTGGCTGGATAGAAAACTTCCTGATAAAATATTTAATACATTATGGATCCATATAATTGATAAAATGAGACACCAGCATGAGCAGAATTAAAATCCTGACCGCAGGTGAATCACACGGTAAAAAGATTACCGGAATTATTGAAGGACTTCCTTCAGGTCTTCCCTTAAAAAAAGATAAAATTAATTTTCAACTTCAACGCAGACAAAAGGGATTTGGGAGAGGTGGAAGGATGAAAATAGAAAAAGACCAGGTGGAAATAGTATCTGGAGTGCGATTCGGTAATACCCTGGGAAGTCCCATAACTATCCAGATAACAAATCGAGACTGGGATAACTGGAAAAAGGTTATGGCAGTATGGGATAAAAACGAAATTAAACCTGTTACTGTACCCAGACCTGGTCATGCTGATCTGGCCGGTTCCATAAAATATAACACCTCTGATATTCGGGATATCCTGGAGCGTGCAAGTGCCCGGGAAACAGCTGCACGGGTAGCAATAGGGGCAATTATTCGACAGCTTCTTAATCTATTTGGAATAACTGTTATCAGTCAGGTTACCTCTATTCATGATATTTCAGTTGTAAAAACCTTTAAAAATCTTTCCGAGCAGCCCAGCCAAAAAATAATAAAAAAACTCAGGGAACTAGCTCAAAAAGCAAAAAACTCATCCCTTAACTGTTATGACGCTAAAACAGAAAAACTGATGATCAAAAGAATTAAAGAGATAATAGAGAAAGGTGATTCTCTTGGTGGTAGTTTTGAAATTGCGGGACTGGGAGTACCCATTGGTTTAGGAAGTCATATTTCACCAGAGCGCAGACTTGACAGTATAATTGCTGCTGATATGATGAGTATTCCAGGTATTAAATCAGTTGAAATTGGTCTGGGTGCAGAAAGCAGTACACGCTTGGGTTCTGAAATGCATGATCCCATTGTTCCAGGAAAAAAAGGCATACCTGAACGAACCTCAAACCGGGCCGGTGGTATTGAAGGCGGTATCAGCAATGGTGAACCAATTATTGTCACAGCAGTAATGAAACCTATTCCTACGCTGATACAACCTTTACCCTCTGTTGATATCATTACTGGTGAAACGGTTAATGCTCATAAAGAACGCACTGATACCTGCAGTGTTCCCTCTGCATCTATTGTGGGAGAGGCTATGCTATCTATTTCTCTTGGTAAAGCATTCTGTGAAAAATACGGTGGAGACTCTATCCTGGAGATGAGGAAACATTTCAATGGCAATACCAGCTTCTGACCAACAAAACATCTATATTACGGGATTCATGGGTTGCGGTAAAACAACTGTAGGTACTCTGCTGGCTCATAAGATACATTGGCCATTTAAAGATACAGATAACATGATTGAGCAAAAAACCAACCTCTCCATTTCTCAGATTTTTAAAAAATACAATGAATCAAAATTTAGAGCAATTGAAAAAGAGATAGTATCAGAAGTATGCCAGCTCCACAATCATGTTATTTCACTGGGTGGAGGAGCTGTTCTGTCCTTTGAAAACTGGAATAAAATATCTTCAACTGGTTTTACAGTTACACTCTCCTTTCCACCTGAAATTATTTACTCCCGCTTAACACTGGATTCTGAGCGTCCTTTGTTAAACAACAGTAATAACGATAGACTGGAAGTAATAAAAAAACTTATAAAAAAACGCAGGCCTTTTTACCAAAAAACCGATCTTTATCTGCATTCAAACTCAGCCTTGAAATCCAGTACAATTGTAGATCAGATCATATCTCATCTCACCTCAAAAAATTGGTTTAATAATCTATGAAAAAAGTTAATGTCAACCTTAAAGACCACAGTTATACTATATTTATTAAAACCGGCTTACTTGATCAGGCTGGAAAATTCATATCAAAGGTTTCATCTGCAAATTTTGCTGCAGTGATCTCAGATAAAACTGTATCCCAGCTTTACTCAAAAAGATTACTCCAAAATCTCTCTAAGAGCGGAATAAAAACAGAAATGATTACGGTTTCTGATGGTGAAAATTCCAAATCTATAGAGACTCTAAAAAATCTTTATACCGAGCTCATAACTCATAAGCTAAAACGAGACAGCCTTATCATTGCTCTGGGCGGAGGAGTAATTGGCGATCTTGTCGGATTTACTGCAGCTACTTATCTGCGAGGTATTCCCTATATCCAGATACCTACTACCCTACTTGCCCAGGTGGACAGCAGTATAGGTGGCAAAACAGCTATAAATCATCCCCTGGGTAAAAACCTTATAGGCAGTTTCTACCAACCACGTCTGGTACTTATTGATCCTCTGGTATTGAAAACCTTGGATAAAGGTGAAATCAATACCGGACTTGGGGAAGTGATTAAATACAGCCTGATTATTGATAATAATTTATTTAATCTATTAGAAAAAAACCTGGATTCATTTTTTAAATGCAGAAACTTTAATATAATTTCTCAGGTAATCTCTCTCTGCTGCAAAATAAAAGCTGATGTGGTTGAAAAGGATGAAAAAGAGAGCGGGCTGCGGAAAATTTTAAACTTCGGACATACAATTGGTCATGCTATAGAAGCAGTTACTGATTACACTCAGTTCAGACATGGAGAAGCAGTGTTGTATGGCATTAAATGGGCGGCTTTTGTATCAAAACAAAAGGGGCTCATATCAGAATTCGATCTTAAAAGGATCGAATCTCTCATACATCGAATTTCTTTACCTCCTTTTCCCCAAAAACTTAATAAAAACAATCTTTATGAAAAAATCCTGATCGATAAAAAGCAGACTCAAAATGGATTAAATATTATTCTTTTAGAAACAATAGGCAGAGCAAAAATCCTTAAAGAGGATAAGATCAAAGAGTATATTAAAGAGTGGCTTGATTATGAAAAAAAATAATAAAATAAAAATATCTGTTATCCATGGTCCAAATCTTAACCTTCTGGGAAACAGAGAGCCTGAACTATATGGTAAGCAAACTCTAAAGAAAATCGATAAAAAAATCAAACATTTTGCCAAATCAAAATCTATAAAGGTCAAAACATTTCAATCAAACCATGAAGGTAAAATAATTGATTGTATTCATAAAGCAAAGGATACATATACTGGAATCGTGATTAATCCCGGAGCCTACACTCATTACAGTTATGCCATCAGGGACGCTATTGCAGCCATCTCCATTCCGGTAGTGGAAGTCCATCTGACAGATATACACAATCGGGAAGAATTTAGAAGTATTTCAGTTATTGCACCTGTCTGCATCGACCAAATCAGCGGACTTGGTGCAGATAGTTATCTAAAAGGGATTGAGCTGATAGAAAAATATGTAAGATAAAAACTTTCTTCTGAAATGTACATTTGAAATTAATGAGTAAGAGTAAAACTTAGATTGCTGAGCGAAACACGACACTGTGTGTTTCAAAAAAGTACTCTATCCCAACTAATTAAAAAATTACTTGATTTATAAAATAAATTCTTTTAGTTTAGATTATTATTATTTAAAGATAGTGTATAGGCCTTGGTTGAATACAATTCAATTAATCAAATGTTAGTGGATTCTGCTTGATTTAACTTAACCTATATTTAATAAGCCAATTCTGTAGTAAAAAAACCGCTTAACTAAATGAAGGGACAAAAATGATTATTAAAAGAATAGTGCTTCTCACATTTATCCTTATCTCTTCTGCATGTGCTCAGGATAAAATACAGGGAACTTACTTCTATACCTATGGTGATAATGAAAGCCTTGTGGAAGCACGGCAGACTTGTAAGGATCTAGCTCTACGGGAAGCCATAGAATCCTATACTGTCTTTGTAGAATCATCAACCCAAGTTGAAAATTTTCAAACTAAAGAAGATATCATCGAATCAATTTCTGCAGGATATTTACAAAATGTTACGGTTGTGGAACAAAAAGAAGAGGGTAGAACTATTACCATAACCATAGAAGCAGTGGTTTCTCCTGAAGAAGTAAAATCAATTATTAAAAAATTAGTTTTAGATCAGCAAGAAGATCCATCTTCCCCGGACAGTACTGAAATTGCTAAAGATGAAACAGATAAAAAAGAGGAACTTGAATCTGATTTAGTTTCTAATTATGAAAGCAAACTTTCTTCCATAAATCTTCTTCAAGACCAAAACAAATTTCAGGATGCTATCCAGCGTATTATAAAATTAAAGACTTATTTAAGAAAACATCCCCCTCAAAAAAATAATAAGTTTCGTTTGGACTTATATAAAGTAAATTATCTTTATATCTCTCTATTGGAAGATTTCCTTCAACTCAAAATTTTTAAAAAAGAGAGAAATAGGATGAAAGCTGCAGAGACTCTGAAAATAATTGTGGTAAAGAGAAACTCCCTGCAAAATACCCTCAATAATTTGGAAAAATATGAAAATCTTTCCCCTAAACAAAAAACCATACATCAAAATACTCTGAAAAGAGGTCATAATCTGCTGAATAAGATCAAACAGGAAACTCAATTGTTGAGGAGGAGAAAGTAATAAATAGCTCTGTTTAATCTATTTATATTCTTTTGCTAATTGCTTGATTTCTTTAATGATTTCATCCACGGTTTCTTTCAGTTCCGCACCCATTTTCCGGTATTGGTTGGGATATTCGTCCTGCAGAAAGTACATTAATGCATAGTAAACAGGTTTAAACCGATCTTGCAGGTTGTGTGGATTGTTATGGAAAATTTTTAGAGCTGTATGATATTGATTTTGAGAAATTAAAAACATAAGAAAATAATTAATGTCCCGGGAATACTCTTCTATAAATTTTTTATGGTTAAGAAAAACATTAGAGATTTCTATGGCTTTTTCGATATCCTTATTCCATAACAGAATTATAGCATAAGTATGGGCTGTGATTGAACTTTTTGTGTTTTTATATGAAGACCGGGCATACTCCAAGGCTTTTTCTCTATTTCGTTTCTTTTGAAAAAATAACCAAGCCAGATTATTCATGGCACCTGCATCACCTTTTTCCACGGCCAGGCGGTAAAACTTCTCTGCCTGCTTGAAATCCTTGAATTCTGTTTTATATAATAGTGCCAGATTATTCATGGCACCTGCATGCCCTTTTTCAACGGCCAGGCGGTAAAACTTTTCTGCCTGCTTGAAATCCTTGAATTCGGTCTGAAACATCAGGGCTAAATTATACATGGCACCTGCATCACCTTTTTCCACAGCCAGGCGGTAATACTTTTCTGCCTGCTTGAAATCCTTGAAT
>CAYUAG010000040.1:0-21818 GCA_964442615.1 uncultured bacterium | reverse complement strand
AAACATCAGGGCTAAATTATACATGGCACCTGCATGACCTTTTTCCACAGCCAGGCGGTAATACTTTTCTGCCTGCTTGAAATCCTTGAATTCGGTCTCAAACATCAGGGCTAAATTATACATGGCACCTGCATGACCTTTTTCCACAGCTTTAAGGTAATATTCTTCTGCTTCTCTAAAATTTTTACCTGATTGACGGTATAAATTACCAAGTATAAAAAAATCATTTTTATCTTTATGCTTGATTTTTTTTATATCTTCAATAGCTTTATCAATATTTCCAGTTTTGTAATCATTGAATGCATGTTCTGACAATTCCTTATCCGATTCTGATAGATAATCTTTAAGTTCAGATTCTGACTTTTCCAGATATGAACGGGTTTCTTTAATCAATTGATCCTGGAGTTCTCGTTTAATCTGGGTTCGAGCCAGAGCTTCGGTCATGAACAATGCATGTTTATCATAGAGCTTACCACTCTTCACTGATTCAATATGTTTTAAAACCCGCTGCTCCAATGTTTTACTGTCACACCATATCTGCAGGAATTCAACCAGAAAACGCACCCGCTTCTCATCCCATTTTCTCCCCCGGCGCATCAGGTACCAGATATTAAAAAATCTCTCGTGTATTCTGTAGAGATAGTTTTTTGTACTGGATTTTTCCTTTTCAATTAAATGATACTTTTTTAGTTGTTTGAGTTGGGCTGAAACAGCCTTGCTGGACATTTTGGTTTTCTCGGCAATTTCTCTGGCGGTTACTGCATCCCAATTCAAACCGATAACATCAACAATCTCCTGATGCTGAGGGGAAAGCTTTTCCATTCTGTGTTTGTAAAGTGGAGTTACCTGATCCAATATTTTTTCAAGGTCCATAAAAGCATTTCCATCAGTATCATCGACAAAAATCTGAAACAAGAGCACAATTGTCCGTATAACCCCACTACTCAGTCTTCGTAGTGCTTCCACCCGTCCAAGTTGGTTCCGGACAATTTCTTTTACTCTCTCTCTTTTATAATACTCTCCAAGTCTCAAAAGCAGTATTTTAGTTTCTTCAGATGTCAATCCTTTAAGCTGCTCCATTCTAAAGAATTGATAAAAAGGATGTCCGTAATCATAATGAAATTCAAGCATTACCGAAGATGCACCAATAATACGAATTTCAGGAGATTCTGAAAAAATTTCACGAAGCCGGTGCTGTTCTTTTTTGGTAAATTTATTGAGTATATCATCAATATTGTCAATAAATAAAATTAATTTTTTATTATTCTTTTTCAAAAAATTTTCAAGTAATTCGAAGCAGTGTATTTCATAATCTTCATCAAATTCAATTTCCTGCATGCTCTGGTATAATCCCTGTAACTCATCTTGTTCTTCAAAATATTCTGCTACTGTTTCCCAGAGTTTAAAAAGCCTGCTGATATTGTACTGTTCTTCATTGAAACAAACAGGAATAACCTGTTTACTCAGTTCTTTATCTCTTTCTATTTCATAGGCAATACGGAGCAGAAAGGTGGTTTTTCCCTGACCCCGGACTCCCTGAATAATGTAGGGCTGCTGAGGATATTTCATATCGGAATTTTTAATATCTTTAAATATTTCTTCGAACAATTTTGTTCTGACCACAAAATTATCGATCAGTTCCTGGTGAGTCTGACTAGCTGGATTGTAAATTGAGGGAAGATCAATTCGCGACATTTTGATACCACCATTTTTTTAAAATTGGAGAATTAAATCGATATATTTTTTTATTTTCATTATTGTTGATATACCCATCATACACCAGGGAATCGGTTAAATTTTTGTACACCTCTTCTTGATCATGTTTAACTGCTAAGTTATATATCACTTGTGAATTGATAGTTTCTTTTTCAGAGGTAATATTCAATACCTCCTTGCAAAAATTATATTCATTTATTTTAAAAGAACTGCGTAGTCTCTGCTCCCAATGCTCAAAATGGTTTCTATGTTCAAGCATCTGGTCTATTGCCTTGTCTACTGTTCCTTTAACCACTCTTGTAAGTTCTTCATCGCGATATATATTCCCTATCTCACGTATCATTAACTGAATGTAAAAAGGGATCAACCATTCTATCTTGTTCAGGATATAATCAGTAACATTTTTAGATAAACTAAATTTCTTGATTTTCAAAATACATTCAATAAGTTTATTGGCTTCCTCTGTTTTCAAAGGTGGTACTTTGAGATTTGCAAGATCATCGATAGTTTTGCTTGTGTTTAATCTTTTCACAATATTTTCCAGTCCGATAGAACCGGTATAAACAAATTGTATGTTACCTGTTATATCGCTATCCTGTCTGAGCTCTCGGTTGCTCTGCAGAAACTTTATTCCTAACTTCTTACCTTTATTGTTGATGATGTTCTCAAGGGTTTGGGGAAATTCATCCAGCATAATAACCAGTTTTCCTTTTTCTGTACTGCACGATTTTAACACTCTTTCCAGCATTTCCTTATAATTAAAATCTTCAGTAACTCCAAACTCAATACCATTGGGTCCCACTTTCTTGATTGATGGTTTATGTTTTTCCAAAAATGTTATTACTTTTTGAGATTTTTTAATATATTCTGTTTTTAATAGTTTATTTAATACCCTCCGGTAAAACTCATTCTCATCATTCACCGATTCAGTATTTGTATAAAGAAATGAAAAATTTTTTCTGGGATGATCCTCAAGATAACGAATCAAAGAGGTCTTACCGACTCTCCGGGGAGCAGCAATAAGTATATGTTCACCTGATTCAAGCAGATCCCAGGCTTTTTCAATAAGTTTGTCTCTTTTAAAAAAATCATCACCTCTTACTGGTGAACCTGTAATATTTTTCAAGGTAAACTCCTTTGACAATAGTTATATTGTCATCTTTTTTGACAATATAACTATTGTCAACTTGTTTGTCAAGTATAAAAATAATTTTTTAAAAAAAAATAAAATTATACAATCACTTCTCAATTCATGATTTAACTTAGACTCTATACTAGTTGAGTTACTTTTTTCTGAACTCTTTCAGTAATAAAAGGTAAATATTATTGGTCCTGTTGTTAAATCGGAACTCACATTCTTCAGATTTAAATTGAACGTCTATTTTAAAATACTGTGATTTTTTTCCAGTCTTCTTTTCGTAATAGACCAAGTTGCACTTATTACTTGAACTTATCTAATTATAAAACTTTAAGAAAAAAAAAGAGCATAAAAAAACTTTTATGCTCTCTGAAAAATTTACAAATAACTTGGATAGTTATTCTTAAGTTATGAAATAGAAAGTAGCTAATTAACGCTCCTTAATATAAATACTTCCACCTGATGTTCGTAAATAAAGTTCAGGACCACCCCCATTTATCTCTGCATTCAAGGATCGTCTATCAAGTTTACCACGTACCATAACCGGAAAATCTGTATGTACACTTCCCCCACTTGTATGAGCATCAACAGTTAATTTTACATCTCTAGCTAAATAAGCAGTTACAGTACCGCCAGAAGTCTTTAAACGGCAATTTCCTTTAGGTTGCTTAGAAATATAAGCAGTAACACTACCACCTGAAGTATGAGCATCAACAATACCCATCACCTCTTCAACTTTAATACTGCCTCCGGATGTATGAGCAGATACATCACCTGTTACTTCTCCAATATCAATACTTCCACCCGAGGTTGTTACATTTACTTTTTCCTTACAGCCGCGGAGTGTAATGCTGCCTCCTGAAGTTTTGCCATACACCGGACCAGCAATTCTGCCGAAATAGAGACTACCTCCTGATGTATGAGATGTAACTTCTCCCTGAAGATCATCTACTGAAATACTACCTCCTGCAGTATGAAGATCTACATTATACTCTTCAGGAACTGTTATCATAAATTTCACCCGCAGGTATTTTCCCACTGAATTCCAGAAATTACTAAAGTCTCTATCATATTCTAATATAACTCTTACATCATTACCGCTGTGATGAAAATTTACATCAATATTATTCATGATTTCCCGAAGCCGTGCACTACTACCACTCCTTCTATCAAAATCAATTTTAACATCAACCTCACTTCCTTTTTCAGTATCTACTTCAATTGAGCCAATATCTGCCTCGATTGTCAACAATCCACCTGGCTGTACCTTAAAAGTTTTATGTATATCCCCCTTTACAGCACCCATAAGCAATGACCAAGAGATTATTAGAGATATCATACTGATTAATACTACTATCCTCTTATTTTTTTTCATAGTATGCTCCTTTCTTGATTCATAAAATTAGACATTAAATTCTTTATATAGTATGACTAATGATACGTTTAAAAAGTTTACAAGTTTCAAAGGATAATCTGCTAATCTACTTTAATTATTCCCACAGCAATTTTTATACTTTTTACCACTTCCACAGAGACAGGATTCATTTCTTCCAATTTTTGTATAAGAATTTTTCCGGTTAACCTGTTTAACAGCTGTATCTTGCACTCTTGGGATATTTTTATTCTTTAGAAAATTATCAGTAATTTAAATATATAACTTAATCTTCTCTGATATCCATTAAAAAACTCTTTTTAAAAGCAGAAACTATTTTATCCCAAGTAAAAAATCTAAAATCATCAGACTATAACTCTCTCTACTCGCTCCTATTGTAAAATAAACTGCCAACTCTTTTTTTAATGAATGTTGATTAAACTGAATTATTACTATTAATAAATTACTGTTTATTATTTATCTTTGCCATGTCCATACAAAACTTTTCCCGGTAAAGCTCCAGTGGATTTTCCATTCTCTGCAGTTACAATCCCATTAACAATTACATAATTAATACCTTCTGGATAATTGTGAGGATCAGAATAAGTTGCTGTATCCTTGATCTTATTAAGATCAAACACCACTAAATCTGCATACATATTCTCTTTAATAAGTCCTCGATTATTCAGACGAATAACCTGAGCAGGAAGTGAACACATTTTTCTTATTGCTTCTGTCAGATCAAATATTTTTTGTTCTTTTACATATTTTCTTATTACCCGAGGAAAAGTTCCATAACTTCTACAGTGTGGTACTCCTTTACCAAATTCCATAACTGCTCCATCAGAGGCAACCATATTGTAATCAAGTTTCAGGAGTTCTTCTGTATCATTTTCTCTCATTTGAAAAAAAACACAAGAAGCTCCCTCATTTTTCTGAATGTCAATTATCAAATCCGCTCCATTATCGACAGTTGGTTTTCTATTTAAACAAATTAAAATTTCCCGAAGATTTTTTCCTTCCCAGTCCGGTTGTTTTTTATAATTCCCAATATAGATAGTTGCAAGTTTATCTATCCCCTTTTGAGATGTTAATCGTTTTTGGATTATATATTGTTTGATTTTTTTGTATGCATCCTTATCCTTTAAACGCTCCTTTAACTCATCACTACCACCTTCAAGAGACCAGGCAGGAAAGCTGCTGGAAAAGCCTGAACTGGTGGCTGTGTATGGATATTGATCCGTAAAAACTTCAACTCCTCGTGCACGAGCTTGTTCAACAGGAAGGGTAATTAATTCTGGCCTAGCCCAGTTTGGCTCAATACATAATTTTATATGAGAAATCTCTACTCGAATATTATTCTTTTCTCCAATTTCAATTGCTTCTTCAATAGCTTGGGTAATTCTTGTACCCTGATTGCGAATATGTGATGCATACATACCACCATATTTAGCTACTACACTGGCTAGTTCAATGATTTCTTCGGTTTTAGCATATCTGCCCGGCATGTAAGCAAGACCTGTTGAAAGACCCACAGCACCACTTTTCATTTCTTGTTCTACTAATTGTTTCATTTTTTCAAGCTCTTCATCAGTTAGAGTAGCCATCTTTAATCCCATAACTTCTTCCCTAATAGTATTATGACCAATCAAAGTACAAAAATTGATTGCAATTCCATTTTTTTCCAGCATCTGAAATTGTTCGGAAACAGGATAATAGTGGCCTCCACAATTTCCACCAAGTACAGTTGTTACTCCCTGTAAAAGATAATTATCAGCAGTTGGTATCTCGGTAATGGATCTGTCTGAGTGATTGTGAATATCTATAAATCCGGGGCATACATACAAACCACTGGCATCAATCACCTTCTTTGCAGTAGTTTTTTTAATATCACCAATACGGACAATCTTTTCATTTTTTATTCCAATATCAGATATATACCAAGGATTACCATCACCAGCAATAATTTTACCATTAATTATACAAAGATCATATTCTGGTTGGATTCCACATGATAGTAGAAATAGAACTATTAACAATAAAAATAAAAAAATTTTATACATAACTTTCCCTCCTATTTATTTATCAATTTTTAATATAAAAGAATTTATATATATAGTATTATAAAGTAAAATTTCACTGTACTATTTTATTTATTCTCATCGCGACACAAAATTTATTAATAAGTACAATTTTAAAAGGTATAATCATAATTTATATTGGATTGATTAATCTACTCTAAAAAACTATGTGGACTTAATTAACTAAAAATACAAAAGGTTAAACTCACTAATAACTCTAGTATTCTTTCACCAATTTTAAAAAAACGTATAGGATTATATCAATTATATCTTCACTAAAATAACATTTCTTCTATAATTTTACTAATAATTTATTAAACTAAAACAGTTACTTACTGCATAATCTTTAAATAAAATTCCATTTTGTATGAGATATAAACTAAAATTCTATTGACAATATATTCTTTATAATAAAATCATCACTTTTGTCTGTCAAACCAAAACCACCTCCAATTTCCCATCCAATATGATAAGGAAGTTTAATCTTTAGAGCAGGGAAAACCCAATGACTCTTATCAGAAATTGAATCTAGTTCGCTTATTTCTCCCATCTTACCAAAAAATTCTATTCCAGCTCTTATTTTCGTATGAACTTGGTAATAAAATCCTACCGCATAATTAAATTTTAATCCCTCTTCAACTTCAGACCCGCTTACTGCTTTTTCAACCATAGGATTGAGCAGTATAGTTGTTCTGCCTAATTGTTTTTCCAATATCAATTTTATTTCAATTTCCTCTTCATTCTTAAAGTTTTTCCGAGGTAAATAATATTCGATATATAGGGCCGGATCCATAAATCGACTATTTCTTTCAAAAAACCTATACCGGAAAAAAACTCCTCGAAACCTTGTATACTTAAAATTCTCACCCTTAGGCTGTTCAAAATCTATATACGCTGCCACTGTCCATCTATCCGTAAAACCATATTCCAATTCCAGAGAGTGTGATATATGTCCTTCTTTATCAACTATTTTCCCAAAATATGTCTGCATTAAGTCACTTTTAACAAAATAATTATTGAAATAAACTATTTCAATTTCTCCCTGTGCAAGGGTTTTATATCCATATATTTTAAAACCGGCTCCATGCAGATTTACTCCGAAAATCATTATAATTATGAA
The DNA here is from genome assembly GCA_964442615.1 of uncultured bacterium. GTDB lineage: Bacteria > Zhuqueibacterota > QNDG01 > QNDG01 > CAYUAG01 > CAYUAG01. The sequence goes on along the minus strand of CAYUAG010000040.1, from coordinate 14,391 downwards.
AAAAAAACATGCTTTAATTATATTTTTCATTGTCTACCTCCATTACCTTCAGTTCAATTCTTCTAGTAATTCATTGAATTCATTAAGATGTTTATTTTCCTCCCATACAATAACTTTTAGTACTTCAACTACTTCCTTATGGTCAATAATCTTAATATGGTCATTATACTGTTTTATAGCATTTTTTTCCAAAACAATGGATCGTTTGAGAAAATCTGCATTTGTATTTCCGCCAAAAGAAAGTTCATGATGCTCCATGGTTGGAATTCCACCTAATTCAGTAACCAGATCAGCCAACCATTCAACATGCCGCATCTCATCCTTACCCACTTCTTCCAATTCACAAGATGCATCACATAGATCCGAAACAAAAGCATTCCGCATATAGGTCATAATCGCATCAATCTCACCGGTAATATCCTGGTTAAGGAGTTCTACTACCTTCTCCGGTTTCATCTCTGCTTTATATTCTCTTTGTTCTTTATTATTTGATCCCAGAACTGAACTGGCTCCCAATGCTGCTGTTCCAACTGCAGCGTTTTTCACAAAATCTCTACGAGATATTTTTCTTGATTTCATAATACTTTCCTCCCTTTTAATGTATATTCAAAAAATTAAAATTATCGGACAGGTAACACATTTTCAGAAATTTAATTAAATATTAAATCTTTAGATATAACAATAATTACTTTTTCAATAATATAATATAAATAAAAAAATTACTAAAAACCATTAAAAAATTAAAAATATCAAAAATTGTTCCCAAAATAAAGCTTCCATTTTTTCTGAGTGTTTGGGAAAAGTACTTTTATCCTCAAATTTAAAGACCACAAATGAATCATAACTGTTTTTATATTAAAATTTTTTTAAATTATTTTAATTAATTTTCATCAAGATAATATATTATTTTTATTGAAATTATAAAATTTTATTTCTTATATTATTTGTTTACACTGTATAAAAATATAAAATATACTTGATTTTATCGTGTTTAATAAATTATGAGTAGTTATGAAATATTTTTTGTTACCTACCATAGCAATCTTTATCAACTGTTTTTACAAATTATATTTTTTTAATTTTTAAATAGCGATAAACATTTTGTACTGAAGTTTAATTATAATTATGAAGGAAGTAAGATGGAAAAAGGTACTGTTAAATGGTTCAACAATAACAAAGGCTATGGATTTATCGAACGGGAAGATGGGGAGGATGTTTTTGTTCACTATAGCGCAATTACATCTGACGGATATAAAAGCCTGAGTGAAGGTGACACTGTAGAGTTTGAAGTAACCGAAGGAGAAAAAGGTCCTCAGGCTACTAATGTAAGTAAAGTATAGGATGGTTATTAAGAACTACCCTTCGTTATGGATATAAACAGCGGAGGGTATTTATTTTCCCAATATTAACATTTTTTAAGTATTGATACAAACTTCAATCAGGTTGTATTGTGATTAAAGTTATCTCAAGGTTTTTTATAAAGTATTATTTTATAAATTATTAATATAAAGTCCTTCTAAGAATCTGTGAATTCAAGTTCCAAATGCGACAGTTTTATAAAATACTTCATTCGGTGATCGGTAGTTTAATGTTTTTCTTGGTCTGTTATTTAACCGATTTTGAACAAATTCAATTTGTTTTTGATCAACAGATTGAAAAGACACGTTCTTTGGAAAATATTGTCGAATAAGGCCAATGGTATTCTCATTAAGTCCTCTTTCCCAAGCACTGTACGGATGAGCGAAATAGACTTGTGCGTTTAAGGCTCTTGCTATTTGTTGATGTAAACTGAATTCTTTTCCATTATCAACAGTAATGGTTTTGACATGATCACGATATGGCTTTAACATTTTGATGATAGCATTGGAAACCAGGTCTGCTTTTTTATACGGTGACCATTCAATTACAGCATGTTTACTTTTTCGTTCAACAGCCACAATAAGTATCCCTTTATGCCTTTTTCCGGTAACGGTGTCGATTTCCCAGTCTCCGATACGATTCTTTCGTTCAACTACTTTCGGTCTCTGATCAATACACACTCGATCCGGAATAGTCCCTCTACGATCTTGTTTCCCATAGCGCTTACGTCTCTTCTTATCAGACCATCGAAGATGCTTCCAGAGAGTTCCTCCAGCTTTCTTATCGGCTAAGACGTATTGGTAGATCCATTCATGACTAATACTGTAAACACCGGTACGACGAAATAGGCCTGCTATCTGTTCAGGGCTGTAATCCATTTCTAACAGTGTTTCCACGACGTGCCATGCTTGTTCTGATATTCTTTTGGTTTTGCCTGATGTTTTCTTTGCATATCTTTGCGATGCGCCTCTTCAGGATCATATTTGTTGTTCATGCTATTACGTTTTATCTCACGGTACACTGTGGAACCATGGACATCAATGTACAATGCAATGCTACTTTTTGAAATTCCCGCTTGCAGATACGCAGAAATTTTGTATCTTTGAGCGAGGGGTAATTGTGAATGAGCCATTTTGTGCTCCAGTTAGTGATTATTGATTATGGGTTAATCAGTAATATAACACAATTAACCCTCTTTCACTAACTGTCGCATTTATTAGTTGAACTTACGATCTTTAAAAAATCATTAAATTATTCCTGAAATACAATCAAAATAAAAAGTGTCTCTCAATTTTATTATTTTTTTATAATTAATAATTATATATCATAAATAAAACAATTGAATTATTTTATTTTTATTCCTTTCTCTCCTTTAACCAATCCATAAACCAAATCTCTCTCAAAAACTTTTGTATCAGAAAATGAAACACAATCAAGTAGGCGTTGCTTTAAAAAAGCGATATCTTTCTTTTGGGTATACAATTCTGCAATAGGTTCATTTTTAGTAATCTTATCACCTTGTTTCTTTAAAAAAGTAATTCCAGCACATGGATCAATGGAATCCTCTTTCCTTTTTCTTCCTGCTCCAAGTTCTACAGAAAGCAAACCAGTTTTTAAAGCATTAATCGAGCTGACATATCCAGAAACAGGGCTGTTAACTATAACTTTTTTCCCAGAAAATGGATATGTATCAGGATTTTCCACTACAGATGTATTGCCACCCTGCATACTTACCATCTGAAAAAATTTATTATATCCTTTTCCAGAATCAATCATCTCTTCAATTAACTTTTTTCCAGCCTCCATTTCCTCTACTTTTTCACCTAATATCAGCATAACACTACCCAGGATTGTTACTAACTCTAGAACATCATTGGACATTTCACCCTTTAAAGCTTTAATAGCCTCTTTTGTCTCAAGCCAATTACCCACAGTATTACCAAGTGGTTCATCCATATTTGTTAATAATGCAACTGTCTTGATACCAAGATCATTCCCTAACTCTACTAATCCATTTGCCAATTTTTTTGCTTCGCTACTCTTTTGCATAAAAGCACCTTTTCCGATCTTTACATCCAGGATGAGCGCATACGTTCCCTCAGCCTTTTTTTTGCTGATAATACTACTGCATATTAAGGGTATACTGGGAACAGTTCCAGTAACATCTCGAAGTGAATACAATTTACGGTCAGCAGGTACTATCTTATCTGTTTGACCTATCATAGCAAAACCAACCTGCGTAAGTATTTTTTTAAACTCAGAAACAGAAAGATTGGTGTTTAAACCTGGAATAGCTTCAAGTTTATCAAGAGTACCTCCTGTATGCCCCAATCCCCGTCCTGACATCATTGGTACAATAACACCTGCAGCTGCCACAAGTGGAGCAAGAATTAAAGATATCTTATCTCCTACTCCTCCGGTGGAATGTTTATCCACTTTTATCCCGGGAATATCTGAAAGATCAATCGTATCACCTGAATGCACCATCGAGTTGGTTAAGAACATGGTCTCCTTTCTGCTCATACCCCTAAAATTGATAGCCATTAACATGGAACTCATCTGATAATCAGGAATATCTCCTTTTATGTAGGCATCAATAATCCAGTTAATTTCTTTTCCTGACAAATTTTTTCCATCCCTTTTATGACAAATCAAATCTACTATATTATAATCTTTTTCTGCCATAAAAATCCTCAAATTCTTTCCTATTGTTTAATCCTGTATAACTTTATAAAAAAATATTCTTATTAAAAAATCAGTATACCCTGACTGAATGGATTAAATCTTCTTCTCCTGTTTTACAATGGCAACACCTGAACTGGTACCGATACGATCTGCACCAGCTTCAATCATTTTCACTGCCATCTCATAGGTTCGTATTCCACCTGCTGCTTTTATTTTAACACATGTTTCCTTCAATGTCTGCTTTAACAACTTAATATCGCTTACCGTAGCTCCAGAACCTACAAAACCAGTTGAGGTTTTAATAAAATCCGCATCCGCCTGAAAAACAAGATGTGCTGCTTTTATTTTCTCATTCTTGGATAAAAAAGCAGTCTCAATAATTACCTTGATTAAAGCATTTCTTTTATGGCAAATCTCAGTAACTGAAACCATATCTTTGAGAACAGCCTCATTATTACCATCTATCAAACTTCCTACCTGAATTACCATATCAATCTCCACAGCACCAGACTCTATAGCCTTTTCAGCTTCAAAAGCTTTTACCTCTGGTCTATGACTGCCGCTAGGAAATCCAACAACTGTGCAGATTTTTACTCCTGTATTTCTTAGTAAATCAGAAGCGTACTCAACATACACCGGGCTGATGCATACAGAGTGAAAGCCATACTTTTCTGCTTCCTTGCACAGATTTATAATATCATTTTTTACTGCATTGGATTTAAGAAAGGTATGATCAATATATTTTGCTATATTTTTAATTGTATAATGAGACTGCAATTCAAACTCGATTATTGATACATATTATTTCAGACAACTTGAATTCTGGATTACCATTCCATGTTTAATACTTCTTTTGAAAAAAGGTACTATTCATAAATGAGATGCAATACCAATTTCCCTACTATGCCAAGACTTTCCGAACTGCATTTGTCAGGTGTATCTTCAACTGTATGCCAATAAGGATAATTAAAATCAATAATATTAACACACGGAATACCAACTTTAATTAATTCAAGATGATCATCAACCATATAATAACTTGAACTCCGGTCAAATACTGTCAAGTCTAAACTCTCTGCTTTACTCCACACCTTATCTACAAAATCTGGTACATACTGCTCAGAATACCCCTCTACAGGTATATAAAGATCCCTATCCCCAATCATATCAAGAAGAATTCCATATTGAGGTAAATAATCGGCACGTTTGTGTTGAGCAAAATACCGTGAACCATAACACCAAGTATTATTATAACCTTCAGCACCGGAATCTTCTCCATCAAACAATACAATGTCCACTCCAATATTAGGTGGACTTGACTTCATGATCCTTGCAATTTCAAGCAAAACCGCTACCCCAGAAGCTCCATCATTAGCTCCTAAAATTGGTTTATCCCTGTTCTTGGAATCAGGATCTTTGTCTGCAACTGGTCTGGTATCCCAATGTGCGCACAACAGAATTCGATGAGGTTGTATTCCAAATGAAGCAATAATATTATGTAATTGATATAAACGTCCGGTTCTGGGATCAGTAAAGGGAAATGGCTGCTTAACAACAGTATCAGTATACTTTTTCAATTCATTATAAAGATAATCCAGACATTCAGCATGGCCTTTACTCCCAGGATATCTAAATCCAATATCACACTGTTTCTTTAAATATTGATATGCCTGCACATTATTAAAATTTGGAATTTGACTTTTTGAACAAGAGCCCAGCAAAATCAACGATAACAGTAATACTGTTAAATATTTTCTTGTCATTTTCCTATCCAATTATATGATTAACTGTATATTTTCCCCATAAAAAGGTTATATTAACAGCAATAATATTTCCTGAAATTAAACCAATCCATATACCTGTTAGTCCCATATGTAAAACAATTCCTAAAAAATAGGCAAAAGGAACTTGCAAGATTATTGTTCTTAAGACTGTTACTATCAATGAACGTTTTCCTTTCCCAACTCCCCGGAACAATGCAGATGTCAACATACCTAATGGTACTGTAGGATAAAGTAATACCATTATCTTTAAAAACATAATAAGTTCATCCAAAATTCTAGCTGAATCTTCAGAATAAGCAAACATATAGGAAATTTGTTTTGAAAAGATAAAAACAATAACAGCTACAATTAATTCAATAATTATTCCAAACTTTATAGCATAATAATAAGCTGTTTTTAATTTTTCTTTATCCCTAGCACCATATGCTGCAGCTGTAACAGAAACCACACCCATTGCAATTCCAATTAATGGTATGGTGCCAACCATTATTATTCGCCAGCCACTTGTGAAAACAGCAACTCCATCTGTTCCACCTGCTTTAATGACAATTTTGTTTATGATTATCATAGTAATCGACATTGAAAGTTGAGCAAGAGAAGATGGAATACCTACTTCAAGAATTTCTTTTAAAATTTTCTTATCAAAACAGAAATCCTTTAAAGTAATAGTAAGATAGGTATCCTTTTTGAAAAATAACCAATAGGATAAAAGCAAGGCAGAAACCATAAAAGAAATCAAGGTTGCCCAGGCTGCACCAATAACTCCCATGTTTAAACCATAAATAAAAATCGGATCAAGAACAATATTTAGTAAAGAACCAACCAGCATTCCATACATTGCTCTTTTTACATCTCCCTCTCCTCTTAGCAAAGCATTAGCAATATGAGAAAACATAATTATAATTGTACCACCAAATAATATCTTAGCATAATCAGCAGCCATGCTGCCCACCACATTACTTCCACTAAAAGAAAGGAATATTTTCTTAAGAAAGAGGATAGAAGGAATACTAACCACTACAGCAATGATTATGCACAAAATGATGGTATGGATTGCAGTATTATCAGCCTCGACTTTATTATCCTCACCTATTCTTCGGGAAACTGCTGAACTTCCTCCCACTCCAATACCGGCTCCAAGAGCAATGATAATAATAAAAAACGGGAAAAACAGTCCAACCGCAGCTAATTGATCAGCTCCCAGTCCAGCCACCCAGATTCCATCTGCAATATTATATAATGCCTGACATAACATAGCAAACATCATGGGAGTAGATAGTTTTAATATTGCCTTTTTAGGATCACCAAGAAGGGTTATAACACCTTTAGTTTTATTTTTATTTTCCTGCATGAATATCCTTGTAAACAAAATTTTTATACTGCTATCAATCTAACAATTATTTCTCTTAAATCAATGGAAATTATTTTACATTAGGAATAAAAATTCTTTTCTTTTTATCAAAAACTAAAGTTTTTATACTAAAACTGGTTTTAGTGAAATCAATAAGGTTCATGGTATTTGTTGCTTCAAAATTTTCACAGGTAGAACCTGCTCTTGAAATTCTCACAAATTCAGTACGTAACTTATTAGCATTTTTCATATTTACCCAATCTCTTTTTTTGTTGAGTCTTCCCGGGCCAAATAAACGATAATAAGAAACCTTTTGTTTATGAAGATGCCCGCAAGCAATTACATGAATGGGGACTTGGGCAATCAATTTAATTATCTCCATTTTAGATTTCTCACTGATATCATTATAAAAATGATTCTCAGTCAATTCATGATGGATTATTAGAATATTCCAGGAATTATAAAGCCCTTCAGGAGTAATATTAATTCCATTTATCACTCCTCCCTTCCTGGTAATATCTCTCCAATTCTTAATTATTTTTATATCTCTTTTGTGGATACATCCTGCTGAAAATGTCATTTTATCAAAAGTATTTATTCCACTGGAGGAATCTATTCGAAAAATATTAAACCTGATATTTTTTTTCGTAAAAACATTTAAACTCGGACAACTATCCCTTTGAAAAAATTTCCGGAAAATAATTTTACTTCGCACATAAAAAAATATTTTCCAGAAAGCAATATAATGATCATGATTACCCGGTACAGAATAGACAGGTAATTCATCAGCTTTTATATATCTAATATCTGTAATTTCTTCACTTAAAGGACCCGAGGGGTAGGTAGCTATTTCATAAGCTTTTTTATCCTGACCGGCTGCAACATCTCCTGACCAGAATATTGCATCAGGCTTAATAATTGGCAGCATTTTCCAAATACTCTCCCATGCAAGCGGATTATGACCAACTGTACCAAAAGGTTGATTTCTTACTTCAGGCCAAAGGTGAGTATCAGATATATGCATGAATCTTACCATGTTATCTGGCTTATCTGATATTTTATTTTTTAATTTCTCAGGATTCAATATCTTTTAATAATATTTTTTAATGTATGAGGACATTCTAAAAACCCACAAAAGACACGAAATTCACGAAATATAAACACATAAATTCAATAAAAACATTTAGTGTTTTGTGTGTGTTTCGTGGGAGATGTCTTTTTAAAGTGAACTAATATATAAAAAACCTGAAATTATAATTTTCAAAATTTTTAAATCAAAATTGAAATTCCAGGTATTATTAATTACCAAGTAGGCAATTTGTACTTTTCCGGCTTATCTTCAACAACCTTCTTTAACCAGGCTGGAGGATACCCTTTAGATCTAGGTCTACCATTTTCATCTTTGACATAACCATCATTATACTTTGTCAATAAATTATTACCTAATTTACGCCATTTTTCTACTACATCCTCGGCACGATTAAAACAATAATCAGTTAAAAATTTCTGTACTAATTCTTTCTCACCAGATTTCGTAAGCTCCAAACAGGTTTTTTCAATATAAGGTTGCATATGTAAGGCATAGTTTTCTAGTTCTGATTGAACAGTTGTAATGTCATGTATCATATAAGAATACTTTAAGTTTGCTATATTGGCTACAAAATTAAAAATCCACCAGGCAGAATCTAATGAGAACTCTTGTAAACTGCCGCTAGTGAATGATTCTGGTATTTCATGAATGCAGCAATAAAAAGGAATATAACAAGTAGTATAGGTATCATCCATTCCGAACCAAAAAACACCACCTATGTCATTAGGTAAAAAGGCACGGGATTGAGATACAAAAGAAAAGGCAGTTTGCTGAGTTGAAATGGGTCGCTCCCAGCAGTACTCCACACTATCAACCATCCAGGTTAAATCTCTCCAACGATGAGGATTATTATAGGGGCCGGCAGTAATTCCTTTAGTCATATCAAAGGCAGTATCCTCATAATGATCTCTCATAAGATTCATTACATCCTTTACAGATAATTTTTCATCTGGTTTAACCCAAAGAGGATAAGGTTCTACTCCTTTAACACCACGATGATAATCAGGACTCAAATTTTTAGAAGGGGCAGTTCTTCGTAAGATACTCCAGACCCGGGTAGCACAGGTACGTAAATTTGTTGGATTGGGAGGACAATAAGCCATATTAAACTTAAAAGGCTCTCTAGATTCAGGATCATAATATCCTTTTTGGATAGCAAATGATATAACATTATCTGAATAAAGACAATTTTTTTTATCATTTAAAGGGAATTCACCTATTCTGGAAAGATTAGCATGACAACAAACATATCCATCCGGAACTCTTCTTGCCACCCAAATTGCACCTTTTCCTCCAGAACCAGTACCAACCATCTCCATTATCCAAGCCTCATTAGGATCAGCTATAGAAAATGCTTCTGCAGAACTTGCATATCCATAGTTTTCCACCAGAGAAGTCATAATCTCTATTGCTTCTCGTGCTGTTTTGGCACGCTGAAGTGTAAGTTGCATTAAAGTCCAGTAATGAAGAGCTCCATCTGGATTTCGTAATTCTTTTCTTCCTACTGTAGTTGTTTCACCAATACTCAACTGATATTCATTCATCAAACCCACAACCTGATAAGTATGTAAAGGTTGGGGTATCTTGGTTATAACTTTACCTTCTCTATTTTTAACTTCATAGAATGTACCTGGTTCATGATCTATAGCAGGGATTATTCTAAAGTGATATAGAAATTCTCCATCACAGGAATAGGTGATCATTACAGAACCATCCGTTGTGGCACCTTTAGTTACAATTATGCTTGTACAGGCAAATATATTACCTATTAACAAAATAAAAATTAGAATTGAAAGTATTATTTTTTTCATTAGAATCTCCTTATTTTTTGAATAGTTATAAATATTTTATTAATATTTTTGTATTCTTCACAGCTTTGCATAATTAATATGAATAATTCACCACCAGCATGACACAAAGATACTAAGTATAAAATAAATAATAATTAAGATTGATTACAAAAGAATCTGTATTCTTTCTCATCTCGATACATTACCCAATTAATCACCATTAAGCAAATCACCTAAACCTCCCAAGATTGAACCTTCTCCTTTTCTTCTACCTCCAGCAGAGGGTGCATACCGTAATACCCTGTCAGCCAGACGGGAAAAAGGAAGGGACTGCAACATTACAATACCAGTGCCCTGTAAAGTACATAGAAACACACCTTCTCCGCCAAAAAACATGGATTTTAGTCCTCTTACCATTTCAATATTATAATCAATACCTTTAGTAAAACAAACTATACATCCAGTATCAACTCTTAGTATCTCATTGTTTATTCTTTTCTTAATAACTGTTCCTCCAGCATGGAGAAAAGCCTTTCCATCACCTTCTAACCTTTCTAAAATAAATCCTTCTCCACCAAAAAATCCAGCACCTATTCTCTTAGTTAAAGTAATATCCAACTTTGTACCAAATGCAGCACATAAAAAAGCATCTTTCTGACAAAAAATTTCTCCTCCTACCTTTGATAAGTCAATAGGAATAATTTTTCCTGGATAAGGAGCTGCAAAACTTACATGTCTTTTTTCATTAACTAAATTTTTAAAATGAGTTATCATTATGGACTCTCCAGTAATAGCACGCTTGCCAGCACTTACTAATTTTCCTAAAAATCCTTCCGAAGGATTAGAACCATCCCCCATCTTAGCTTCATAAGTTATACCATCCTCCATATAATTCATTGCCCCTGCTTCAGCTATAACTGATTCATGTTTATCCAACTCGACTTCCACCATCTGTAAATCATCACCAATAATTTTGTAATCTATTTCATGACATTTCATAAATACCTCCTTAAGATGATTGATATAGTATTAAAATTTTAAACTTATTAGTTTGATATTTTAAAATAGCAGCAATTGATTATTATCATTAAAAATCATCTCCCACCTTCTCAACAGAATAAGTTTACTCTGCAAGATAATATATGGTGATTGAATTTTATCACAAAATTTTTTCCAGGTGTATAATGCTAACTTATGATTAAAAACTTGACTTTAAACTAAAAAACTTTGTGGTTTTACTTTTTTATTCCTTTTTTCATACAAGAATATTTCAATATAATATCAATGACTTCCTGGGGATCTATAGAAGTATGCATATCGATCCATTGTATTCTGGTATCTTTTCTGAACCAGGTTAATTGTTTCTTAGCAAAACGGCGGGTATTCTTTTTTACTTCTTCAACCATTTCACTGTAACTTATCTTTCCATTAAGTAAAGAGATAATTTCTCTATACCCTAGAGAATCAAGACTATTGAGTTCAGGATTGTAACCCATTTTTAATAAATTTTTAACTTCAGTAATAAATCCAGCTTTCATCATTTTCTCAATTCTTTTTTCAATTCTTTTATAAAGAATTTTTCTTGGCCAATTAAGTCCAAAAAATAAGGGAGTAAAATCTCCCTTTCTTGTGGATTCATCTTGCAAAGTTGATATTGGTTCACCAGAGAGTTCAAAAACTTCAAGAGCCCTTATTATCCGTTTTGTATCATGAGGGTGAATTTTCTCTGAAGAAATTGGATCAACTTTCTTTAAACGAGAGTATAGTACTAGATTACCTTTCTCAGATGATTCATTTTTTAATTTTTTACGAACTGATAAATCACGATATTCTCCTCCAAATATCCCGTCTACTAAAGCACGAATATAAAGCCCGGATCCGCCAACAACAATTGGAACTTTTTTCCTTTTTAAAATATCATTTACAATCTTACGTGATAATTTTCCATACATACCAGCATTAAAAAATTCATCCGGTTCTCTAATATTTATACAATGGTGAGTTACCAATTTTAGTTTTTCAGTGCTAGGTTTAGCTGTACCAATATCCATATACTTATATATCTGCCTTGAATCAGATGATACTATTTCACCATTTTTTTGGAGAGCAAGCTCTATTGATAGATCAGTTTTACCAGAAGCGGTTGGTCCTATAATAAAAATAACCGTTCTTGCCATATCTTTCATCTGCCAAACCGTTTATCAAGTTCTTCAATAGTAAGATTTACTACAACTGGTCTACCGTGGGGGCAAAAATAAGGATTTTTAGTAGCAAAAAGCTGATCAATTAAAGATGCCATTTCTTCATAACTCATCTCTTTTCCAGATTTTATGGCAAATTTACAAGCAAAAGATTTGGCAACAGCATCTTTAATATCCGATGTTTCCCCTTTGGTTTCTTTATAATGATCAATAATTTCAATTATTAAATCCCTTTCAAAACTTGATTTGATATCCGCTGGTACGGCCTCAATAATGATTGTATTTTTTCCAAATTCCTTAATAGAAAATCCAATTTTTTCCAAAAAAGGATGTATCTCTGTTAAAATTATGTAATCATCTGGTGATAATTGAACCGTCTGGGGAAATAATAGCTGTTGAGAAATACCCTGGTTACTGAGCAAAGATTTTTTTACTTTTTCATATAACACTCTTTCATGGGCAACATGCTGATCAATAATTGTAAGTCCACTTTTAATTTGGGAAAGAATATATCGATTATGAATTTGCCAAAGCGAAGGACTCTCGTGATATCCTCCAAAATTATACTTCTTTTTATCATCTTTACCTAAGGGTTCCTGAGCTTCCAAAGTTAATTGTCCCAAATCTGCAGCATCCATTCTTTTCTGTACTTTTCCAAACCTCGTTTTACTGTGCACCACATTAAGATCTGGTATAACTGAGGGTTGATTTAAAGCCTCTTTTACTCCATTTCGAATAAAATCATGAATAATTCTTTCATCCCGAAAACGTACTTCGAACTTTGAAGGATGTACATTTACATCAAAACGCTGTGGTTCCATATCCAAAAACAAAATATAAATTGGATATTCATTCCTGTTTAATCTGGATTCATATGCTGACAGTATAGCATGTATTACTGACTTATTAACAATACTCCTCTTATTGAGAAAAAAGAATTGATTGTCTCTCGTCTTTACTGAATCTGTCGGTTTGCTGATTAATCCATAAAGAGAATAGATGTTATTTTTCTTTTCTACAGGTATGAGCATAAAAGTCTTTAGTTTGCCAAGAAGATCCTGAATTCGTTTTTCCAATTTCTTGGGCCGTAAATCATAAGTTTTTTTACCATCAATATAGAGAGTAAACTCTATATCCGGATTAGCTAGACTTATTTTCCGAAACGCAGCAATAACATATCGAAGCTCAGTAGCAGGTCTCTTTAAAAATTTTCGACGAGCTGGAATATAACTAAAAATATCTTTTACTGTAATTGTCGTACCCTGCCGAGGAGCACATTTGGTAACTTCTAAGATATTTCCATTTTCAAGAAAAGCTTGAGTAGCTTCAGTATCATATTCTGTCATGCTAATTATTTCCATTCTAGATACAGAGCTAATACTGGATAGAGCCTCTCCCCTGAATCCAAAAGTATTAATATCATCAAGGTCATTTTCAGAAAATATTTTACTGGTTGCATGACGTTTACAACAAACCAAAACATCCTCTTCTGTCATTCCTATTCCATTATCAATTACCTGTATCATATCAATACCACCACCCTTTATAAGGAGAGATATTTTTGTTGCCTCGGCGTCAAGGCAATTTTCCATCAGCTCTTTAACTACTGAAGCAGGTCTTTCAACTACTTCCCCAGCAGCAATCCTCTTCATTAAATGTTCTGATAAAATATGTATTTTAGAACTCATAAATCCTGAATTATTAAAATTTATTTACCATTACTAATGAATAAATAAATTAAATAAACGACAAAAGCCAATAAAATAATTAAAGAAATTAATGACTTCTGTTTTGCAGCTCTTCTTTGAATTTTTCTTTTAAATTCAAAGTGTCGTTTATTTGTTTTATCCTTTTCTGGATCATAATAAAATGGTTTAAAAAAAAATTGTCTATTTTTTCTTAAACGATTTTCAAACATGATATTAATCCCCATAATGCTAATAGAATAAATATAAAGGTGACTAACTTAATAATCAAGTTTTGGTGAAAAGTAAAAAAAATTATTTGTTCAAAACTGTGCATTTCTGAAATCTATTTACTTATCTTTTAGTCTGAATTAATTTTATAATACAAAATCTGGCACCCCCCGAAAATTTAAGGAAAAAGATTCAAAGATGACTATGGGCACATT
>CAYUAG010000039.1:0-31610 GCA_964442615.1 uncultured bacterium | reverse complement strand
GTTCCAGCTACCTCAAAATCAGTTTTATTTTTAAAATCAAGTATTGCAATATTAGAAATATTTTTTGTATTAAACGCCGGATCCACATATATCGTTTCATATTGTACTCGTGTACAATATACTATAAGTATTAATACAACAATAAAAAGTAATGTCTTTTTCATTTTCGAATACTCCTTAAATATTTTATAATTTCCTTCTTTCATTAATATAATACGAATTTACATTTAAGATAACCTAAACAACTATCACCCTGCTTATAATAAATATGTTTATCATCAATCAAAATTGATGATAAATAATAATAAACAAAAAATATAATGTCAATAGAAAACTTTTAAATGTAAAATTACTCTTAAATGTGTGTATTTTAATCTCAGGAGTGCTAAAAAATCATTATTTCTCTGCTTTTCACCAATCCCAGAAATAAACCAGCGAGCAAAAATATCCTTAATCCTGAACCAGAGTTAATTAAAAAAATTACCACAGAGCACGCTAGACAACAATTGAGTACTCAGAGAGTAAAATAATTATTCTTTAATTGTCTTATATTCTCTGTCTTGATCTCTATGAACTCTGTGGTTTTATCACTAACATGACTTTTAAGACAGCGCTGATTAATAAATTATTAACTTCCCTTTATCCTAAAATGGCAGATCATCCTCTTCTTCTTGATTTTCTTCTGGTGGAGGTGAACTTTCAGCATCTTCAGAAGAATCGGCTCCCCGGTCACCAAGCATTTCCATATTGTCTGCAACTACTTCTGTTATCCATTGTCTAGCACCATTTTTATCTTCAAAACTTCTTGTTTCAATTCTTCCTTCAATATAAACCCGCCGCCCCTTTTTCAGCCATTCACCCATAATTTCAGCCAACTTGCCCCAGGCTACAACTTTATGCCAGTTTGTTTTTTCTTGTTTATTGCCCTCCTGATCCTTCCATACCCGGTTGGTTGCCAGGTTAAAACGGGCATGGGCACTACCTGAAGGTGTATATTTTAACTCTGGATCAGCACCTAATCTTCCAATAAGAATTACCTTGTTTACTGTTCCTTTACCTTGTGCCATTATTTCCTCCTCTTAAGTATAAATAAATTTTTAGTCAATATACGTAAATTTTTACGAAAAGTCAAATAAAAAAACGAATCAAAGCTAACCGTGCATTAATACTCTTCCCATCTTCTCTTTTATCTGAGTCATATCAATGACATCCTTGTCATATACCAATTGTATACTTTAAAATTAAACCTACCTCTTGATTAATTGCTGCATAAATACCGGTTAAAACATACATAAGGTATTCAACTTCTTCTTGCCTAAATCTTTTTTTTGCTGACTCCCCTTTTTCTTCCTAATCTACGGTAGGCAAAACATTAGAACTTGAAATAACAATCATAGATTTTAATAAAAAAAACCTATTTCTTGTTATAACAAGACTCTATTTTTCACCCCATATACGTGCCTTTAATTCAGAAATTATCTCATTAATCTTTATTCTCTCCTGCTTCATAGTATCCCTGTCCCGAATTGTCACTGTCTGATCGGCAAGCGTTTGAGAATCTACTGTAATACAAAAAGGAGTTCCTGCCTCATCCTGTCTTCTATAGCGTCTGCCTATTGCACCTGATTCATCATAAAAAACTAAAAACTCTTTCATAAGATCGCCAGTAATCTGCCGGGCAATCTCTGGCATGTTATCTTTTTTTACCAGGGGAAAAACCGCTGCTTTGAAAGGAGCAATCTTAGCATCCAGATGAAGCACTATCCTGAAATCATTTTCCAGCTTCTCCTCTTCATACGCATCTACTAGACAGGTTAACACTGTACGGTCCACACCAGCTGAAGTCTCAATAATATAGGGAATAAACCGTTTTCGGGTTGTATCATCAAAATAACGAAGATCCTTACCAGAATACTCTTGATGACGAGTAAGATCAAAATCGGTTCGGTTGTGAATTCCCTCCAGTTCTTTGTATCCCATGGGATATTCATACTCTATATCAATGGCTCTTTTGGCATAATGAGCGAGTTCATCTTCTGTATGCTCCTGAAATCGAAGCTTATACTCTTTAATCCCAAGCTTTTTATACCATTCCAGGCGTCTGTTTTTCCATTGTTCAAATATCTCCTCATCCTGTTCAGGATAAATAAAATACTGCATTTCCATTTGTTCAAACTCCCTGGTTCTAAAAGTAAAGTTCCCGGGAGTAATCTCGTTTCTAAAGGCTTTTCCAATTTGTGCAATACCAAAGGGGATTTTCTGCCGGGAGGAATCCATCACATTTTTATAATTTACATAAATACCCTGTGCTGTTTCCGGCCGCAGAAAAATTTCTGAAGACTCCTCTTCTACTGGACCCATATTTGTTTTAAACATTAAATTAAACTGCCGGGCTTCAGTTAAAGAATCCTTGGTCCCACAGTTGGGACACTGCTTTAATTTTAATTTTTCAGAGTCAACATCATCCTCTCTAAACCGTTGCTTACACTGCTTACAATCAATCAAAGGATCTGTGAAACCGCTTAAATGACCTGACGCTTCCCATACTTTTGGATGCATGAGAATTGCAGTATCCAAGCCTACAATATCACTATTCTCATATACCATAGATCGCCACCAAAACTCTTTTACATTCCGTTTTAACTCTACTCCCAGGGGACCATAATCATAACAAGCATTAATTCCACCATATATTTCACTTGATTGATATATAAATCCTCGTCTTTTACATAGGGATACAATTTTATCAATTACACCTGCTTCTTTAGCCAAAAAGCCTCCTTACTGAATTAATTAGTAGTGTCAAAATATTTTATCTTATAAATTAAATAATTCTAATAGATACTATTGGTTATTATCATTTCCAGTTGACTTTCTTTTAGTTACAGCAATAATATACCTTTGCAGATAATCAATAAAAATAACCTAACCTTAAAAATCAAACATAACTGATTTTCCTTTTATTAATAAAACTTCTCGATATCATAGGGAGTAAATTTTTACCACAAAAAATAAAATATTTATTATAATAAAATTTGTCTTAAAAAATCTCCTATAAAATACACGTGTCACACTAAATAAGCTATACATTATCTCGTTTTTTCTGGATTCTTGCCCAAGTATCACGAAGGGTTACAGTTCTATTAAAAATTAATCTATCATAGGTAGAATCAGGATCAACATAGAAGTAACCCATCCGTTCAAACTGAACTCTATATCCAGGTTTTGAATCCTTTAAAAATGGTTCCACTCTACATGACTTTAAAGTTTTCAGTGATTCCAGATTGATATTGTCCTTCCAATTTTCTCCTGTCTTGGTTTCTGCCGGATTGGAAACAGTAAATAGATTATCATAAATATGAATCTCTACCTTTAAAGCATGAGGAGCAGATACCCAGTGAAGGGTAGCTTTTACTTTTCTTCCGTCCAGAGCATTACCTCCTTTAGTAGCTGGATCATAAGTACAATGTAGTTCTCTAATTTTTCCTGTAGCATTATCCTTAACAACCTCAACACATTTAATAAAGTAAGCATACCTCAGTCTTACCTCTCTTCCGGGAGCAAGCCGGTAAAATTTCTTGGGAGGATCTTCCTTAAAATCATCCTGTTCAATGTAGATCACTTTGGAAAAGGGCACTTTTCTTATTCCCTTAGTACTATCCTCTGGATTGTTTATTGCTTCCAACTCTTCGACCTGATCATCCGGATAATTATCAATAATCACCTTAAGGGGTTTTAACACCCCCATTACTCTTTGGGTAGTTTTGTTTAACTCTTTTCGTAGACAATGCTCAAGCAGAGCAACATCAACCAGACTGGCTCTTTTTGCTAAGCCAATTTTTGAACAAAATTCACGGATTGAATCAGGAGTATACCCTCGTCTTCTCAATCCTGATATAGTCGGCATTCTGGGATCATCCCAGCCAGATACAATCTCCTCGTCAACTAACTCAGTCAATTTTCTTTTGCTTAAAATGGTATTACTAAGATTTAAAGGGGCAAACTCTATCTGCTGGGGATGATACACATCTAATTGATTTAAAAACCAGTCATAAAGGGGTCGATGATCTTCAAATTCTAAAGTACAGAGGGAATGAGTAATACCCTCTATAGAATCCTCAAGACCATGTGCCCAGTCATACATGGGATAAATACACCACTTATCACCAGTTCTTGGATGTTTTGCATGCAGGATTCTATAAATAACAGGATCACGCATATTTAAATTTGGAGAGGCCATATCAATTTTTGCTCGTAAAACTTTTTCACCATCCGAAAATTCTCCTGCTCGCATACGCCGAAAAAAATCAAGATTTTCTTCTACTGTTCTATTACGGTAAGGGCTCTCTTTACCTGGTTCGGTTAAGGTACCGCGATACTCTCTGATTTGTTCATTGCTCAATTCACATACATAAGCTTTACCCTTTTTTATTAGTTGTTCAGCATATTCATACATTTCTTCATAATAATCTGAAGCAAAGTAACATCTATCTTCCCAGTCAAAACCAAGCCATTTTACATCTTCCGCTATAGCTTTGATATATTCTTCCTGTTCTTTTATGGGATTGGTGTCATCATACCTCAGATTACATAAACCATTATAGTCTCTGGCAATACCAAAATTCAGACAAATAGATTTTGCATGTCCAATATGAAGATAACCATTAGGTTCCGGGGGAAAACGAGTATGCACTCTTCCATTATACGTTCCTGTTTTTTGATCTTCATCAATAATATCTCTTATGAAATTACTAAATTTAGATGATAATTCAGTCATACACTCCTCTTCTGAAAAAAATATAATATCACAAACACATCACTGATAGTAAAAAAATATTGAGAAGATATAAAATAACCTTAAAAAATATTAACTTATCTGGATTTTTATTAGTTTTTTATTGAAAAAATTACTGCTCTATCATATCCTCTTTTATCTCGATATATATATTCTCTTTTAAATCCTCTATCCACTCCTGTAGCTTCTCCTGCTGTTTCATCTGAAGGGCCCAACCACGGATTCTTTCATAATCCTGATCCAATGAAAATTGCCTTCCCTCTTGTTTATCTTCAACTTGGATAATATGATATCCATAATCTGTTTTAAAGGGTTTGCTTATATCTCCTTTTTTTAGATCCTGCACAGCAGTTTTAAACTCTGGTATCTGTAACAGTTGAAGTTGTACCCAACCTAAATCTCCCCCATTTTCTCTTGTAGATTCATCCTCACTATATTCTTTAACCAGCTGAGAAAACATTTCTCCTTCCATAACTCTTCGTCTGAGCTCATTTAACTTGTTAATTATTCGTTTCTCATCCTCTTGGGTTATTCTCATGAGAAAAAGTATATGCTTAACTCGTAATTTATTACCTTCTCTACTAACAGCTTTTATTACATGCAATCCGACAGGTGTTTCCACTACATTAGATATCTCCCCTATCTCAAGGTTAAAAACGGCTTCTTCAAAGGAAGGATAAAGTGAACCCTTTTCAATAAAACCCAGGTCACCTCCTAAAGAAGCAGTAGAAAGATCTTCAGAATACTTTTTTGCCAGTTCCTCAAAAGTCTTTCCTTGTTGAAGTTCCTTTTTAAACATCAGGAATTTATCCATGGCTCGATCTCTCTCTTCTTCACCAGCTTTAACTTGCATTAGAATGTGACGCAACTTTACTGATTCCTGGATTTGGGGAAGGCTATCCTTCATCGAGTTATAATACTCAACAACTTCATTTCTAGTTATGGTCATGTCTGCAAATTGTTGCTGTTGTAGCATCTGAATTGTTAATCCATTCCTAATATCTTTTCTGTAAAAATCCTTTATCTCATCAATTGATTTATCAAATCTATCTTCTACCTCCTTCTCCGAACCGAATTGTTGAATCAATTGATTAATTCTTCTGTCTAATTCATTTTCTACATTCTGTTCACTTGCTTCCACTGTATCCTCTTTCGCCTTTGCTAAAAGAATCTTTTCATTTATAAGATCATTAAGAACGTCCTTTTTTAACTTTTTGTATTTTTCAAGTTGAGTAGAGGGATTAATACCTGATTGAAATGCAATGCTCTGTGCAGTTTGTTCTAATTCAGATTTGATTATAATATTATTCCCAACAATGGCAGCTATTCCATCAAGAATTTCCTGAGACCTACTTTGGGTTTGAAATAAAATTAAATAACAAAATATAATAATTAACTGTTTCTTTAACATTAGTAACTCCCATCATTAGTACTTCTCTTGCAAAGAAGAGGAAACTTTATTTACATTTTTATTATCAGGAACATTAATATAAACTTCATATTTATTCTGTAATTCTGTTAATAAATCATAATAAAGAGCTTTTTCTTTACTGATTCGCAATCGTTGAATAATCTCATTTCGAACCTGATCTAACTCCTCAATATCACCCTTGTTCTGAATATCTATAATCTTCATAATATGATACCCATATTGTGAATGAATTATTCCTGAAACTTCATCTTTATCCAAAGCAAAAATAATCCGAGCAATCTCATTAATAACATCTTCTCTTTTTATATAACCAAGATCACCACTGGTATTCTTAAAAATGCCATTAGAATATTTACTAACAACATCTTTGAAATCCTTACCAGCATTTATCTCCTGCAGGGCTTCCCGGGCTTTGGATCTAGAATCCGTGAGCACATGTAATACCCATCTCTCATCATCTGAAACCTTGAAAAGATTCTGATTCTTATTATAGTACGATTCTATCTCCTGATCCGTAATCTTAATTTTTTCGGCAAAAATTTTATCAACCAAACGATTAATCAAAAACTCCTTTTTTACTTGCTCAATTTCCAGTTCCAAATCCGGAGTCTTATCAAGATTCTGTTGTAAAGCCTCTTTATACAGTAACTCTCTATTAATCCAGTTCTCAATATATTTTCTTTTCTGTTCATCTCCAAATCCTTTCCAAATGATTCTTCTGTCTAACTCCCTGCTCGTCAGAACTGAATTTTCTACTCGTGCAATAACCTCATCTCCTGCAGAATTAGTATTACACCTAGAATAAAAAATTAAAGTGAAAACAATAAAAACCAGTAATAAAATATTTAATATTATTTTTCTATTCTTTTTCTTCATTTATAATCTCTTTTAACACATTATCATACACTTGAACATTATACTCTTTTTTCTTATCAGCCAGCCATTTCTTCTTTTTTTGGTTGTAAAGTTCTGTTTTTAAATCTCTTTTTGTTCTGTCTTTTATGTTTTCAAATTTTCTATTTTTTAAATGAGAATATCTGTCATCTCTATTTTTTATAAAGTAATTGTATACTTCTTCTTCAGTTGGTTCTCCTGGTTTAAGTATATTTCTTTTATTCAGAATTCTTATCAACATTTTTCTTTTAAACATTTCAAGTCCTTTAATTACTTCTTTATGAGTATCAAGGTTTAAACTCAACGCTTTTCCCTTTATCAGATCTCTTTTTAACAAAAAGGTAATTTGATTTTTCATGCTTTCAATATCAGCAACCGCAAAAGGCCTTGAGGGACTATGTTTTGATAAATTATTAATTAAATAATGTACTGTGATATTCTTTCCTTTACAGGTTAGCAAAACTAATCTTTTATCTTTTTCAGATAGACTCATCAATGAATCATGAATTATACCCATTTTTTGATCTTTAGGTTCAATATCGCTTAAATTTCCACACATTTTCTTTAGGTTCTCTTCATTCCAGGTAATATTGGCTTTTTCAACTAAAGTATTAATATATTGTTCGCTTTTTTGTTGAATCTCTGGCCTTAATTGATAAAATAATTTCTTGGTTATCTCATCCCGTTTTTGTTTTAATGGTTCAATATCTTTTTGATAAATTTCCTTCACTTTTACAATATGAAAACCTTTCGAATCTTTAATAATATCGGAGATCTGTTCTTTGCGTAAAGAAAAAATAGCATTTTGCAAGGGATCATTAATACTGGTATAGGAAATCTTTTTTACCATTGTATTAATGTGAGGGTCCTGTGAGTATTCTTTAGCAAGTTGATTGAAATCTTTACCAGCTGTCAATTCTTCTACAATCATCTCTGCTTTCTTCTTTTTCTCTTCTTTATCTTCTAGTTTTGCTGAATTTTCTACTTGTATAACAAAATCCTGAATTTCCAACTCTTTACTACTTTTATTATAAAAATCTCGTATGAGAGATTCATTAATTACCTGATCTATTATTTTTATCTTATATAATTTTTGTAACATAAGATTATCACGATACTCCTCTACTTGTTTTATCAGGAGAGAATCCTTATTCAAACCCATATCATAAGCCGCCTTGATTTTTATCTCATCTTCTATTATTTTGTCAAGAGATTCTTTCACCTCACTATAGGAAGCAGTATCGATTGTTTTATGGTACCTTTGATTATAAAAAGAAATAAGTTGGTGATCAGTAATACTATTACCTTTCCCAATAGTAGCCAAAATTTTTTCTTTTTTACCACATGCTGAAAACAAAAATATAAAAATCAAAAAAGAACATAATAAAATAATATGACTCCGTTTCATTTGAACCTCCACTGTATTGTTAATTATATATTAAAATTAACCACTAGTTACTATTAATTTTTTTATATTATCTCACAACAGTATTTTAAAAATATACGGAATCAACTCCAGCATTGCAACATTTTTTTGGTAAAAGTAAAAGGATCCTCCCCTTTGATACCTGCTTCAATCCCAAGAACCTCATCCTGCAAAAAATTAATAGGGACTGGAGAAGAATCAACCATTGAACTGAGTTTTTTAGATAAAAATTCCTCTGAGTCAAAACTGTTTATCCACTTTTTATCAAAAAACACTAAAAGTTTGTTCCTTTGTAAAAGAATTCGTTTAATCCCTATTCGTCCTGCACTTTGTCGTAAACTGGTTACCTCCAGTAGATTTTTACATTCTTGAGTTAAGGGACCAAATCTATCCTGAAGCTCTTCTTTGAATTCTATCAACTCCTTTAATGTACTAACTGTTGCTAATGACCTGTACAGATTCACTCTCTGAGCTTCTGAAACCACATAAGTATCTGGAATATATGCAGGGAGTTCTACCTCTACAAAGCACTTTGTTTTTAAAGTAACTTTTTCTTTCTTAACACTACTTTTCTGTTTTAGTTCTTGAACAGTCTCATTTACAATTTTCATATAAAGATCAAATCCTACGGCGTTAATATTACCACTTTGCCTTACACCCAATAAATTTCCCGCTCCTCTTATTTCTAAATCCCGCAGAGCAATCTGAAGTCCTGATCCTAGCTCTGTAAATTCCTCAATGGTTCTAAGTCTTCTGAGAGCCTCTTTTTTCAAAAGATGAAAAGAAGGAGTAAGAAGATATGCATACGCTCTTTTATGCGAGCGTCCTACCCTCCCTCTTAATTGATAGAGCTGTCCCAGACCAAGACGATCAGCTCTATTAACTATTAAGGTATTTGCATTGGGCAGATCTAATCCTGATTCAATTATCATGGTTGCAACTAGGCAGTCATACTTTTTTTCACCAAAATCTATCATAACCTTTTCCAGCTCTCTATCTTTCATCTGCCCATGTGCAACTGCAAGACGAACTTCTGGCACAAGACGCTGAATCATTTCTGCCACGGCCTTGATTGACTGAACTCTGTTATGCACAAAAAATACCTGGCCTCCTCTATTAAGTTCCCTTTGCATTGCTTCTACAATTATCTGCTCATGAAAAGGAATGACCTCAGTGATTATTGGAAGTCTGTGTTCTGGAGGTGTGTTTATCTGAGACATGTCCCTGATACCCAACAAAGAAAATTGCAGGGTTCTGGGAATGGGAGTAGCACTCATGGATAACACATCCACATTTTTTTTCATAAGCTTTATTTTTTCCTTATGGGTAACTCCAAATCTTTGTTCCTCATCAATAATAAGAAGTCCCAAATCCTTAAAAACGACATCAGAGGAAAAAAGCCTATGAGTTCCAATAACAATATCTACTTCTCCTTGTTTAAGCCCAATTATTACCTCTCGTTGTTTTCTACGGCTACGGAATCTTGAAAGAACTTCAATGTTCACCGGAAACCGTCCAAGTCTTGCTTGAAATGTTTGAAAATGCTGCTGGGCAAGAATTGTTGTAGGCACAAGTACTGCTACCTGTTTGGAATCATTAACTGCCTTAAAAGCTGCCCTGACCGCAACCTCGGTCTTTCCAAATCCAACATCACCACATACCAGCCTATCCATAGCTTGGGAAGATTCCATGTGATATTTAACTTCTTTTATTACTTCTTTCTGATCAGCTGTTTCTTCAAACTCAAAGGAATCTTCCAGTTCTTTTTGCCAGATCGTATCCTTAGAAAAGGTAAAACCAGAAATTGTCTGTCGTTCTGAATAGAGTTTGATAAGATCCTGGGTTATTTTCTTTACCGATTCCTTGGTTTTTCTCTTGGTTCTCTCCCACTTATTGCTACCCAATTTATTTATTAAGGGTATAACTCCTTCCCTACCAGAGTATTTTTGAACTCGCTCCATTTTATCAACTGATACATAAAGGGTATCTCCATCTCGGTATAACATCTTCAAACATTCCCGGGTAGAATCTTTTACCGTAATCTTTTCCAAACCCTGATATATACCTATCCCATGATCAATATGCACAACATAATCTCCCTTTTTTAAAGCAGTGAGTTCACGAATGGGAACTCCTGCTTTAATCACCCACTTCCGCTTTTTTACCTGTCTTCTTCCCAATAACTCGAGTGCGGTTAAAACAGCAATTTTTAAAGAAGGAATAAAAAATCCCTGATTAATGACATCCATAACCATAAAAAGGTTGGGGAGATATCTATGGTCAAAGTCTAAAAAATCCCTGATCCTTTCTCTTTGGGATGTATCTTCTGAGACAATAACAATCTTTTTATAGGAACTGGTTACTTTTTGTATACTTGTTATGATATCTTTTGCTTTTTTACCGGACCGAACAAAGGGTTCGGCACCACAATCAATACACTTTGCAGGGGCTTTTAAAGTATGATATTGTATGGTCTGGTATTGACTGAGCTGAGCAGCAATCTCTTGTGACCTAACAAAATATGGTTCTCTACTGTGAAAGGTATGATCTATCTTTCCTAAGATAAGATCAGGGTCCTGAAGAAACACAAGCGGATTATCTAAAAAATAGGAAAACAAAAATGAATTCCGATCTTTCCAGAAAAGGGATGTCGGCGCAATGGATAAAGTTGTCTCTATTTCATAAGACCGCTGAGTATCAATGTCTATCTGGCGAATGGAATCAATCTCATTACCAAAAAATTCAAACCTGTAGGCCGGCTCTCCAGTAAAGGGAAAGATATCCAGTATTCCACCCCGTAGACTAATCTCACCCGGTCTCTCTACCATACTTTCCCGGGTATATCCATATTCAATCAATCTCTCTATTAGATGATAAATATCAAAAGAGCTGCCTAAAGAGAGCTCAATACATTGACGTGTAAACTTATCTGGAGCAGGAAGCCTATAACCAATACCTTCCGGAGTTGTAATAACCAGGTTCACTGTACCTTTTATCAAGTCGCGAAGTAATGCTGTTTGCATTCCTGTTCTTCTAGGATTAAGAATAAAGGGGGTATCCTGTTCTTCTTCTCCTCCGGGATAAAACCCGATTTTCATTTCGGTTAAAGAAGAAATCTGATCAAATAAATTCTCAGCCTCTTCCTTATCAGGAAGTACTGCCAGTATAGATCTGTCTGTTTCTTCCAGAATAAGGGAAAGAATGAGAGATTTTAATGATCCTGCCAGTCTTTTAACTTCTACACTTTTTCCTGTTACGATATTTTTAATCAAAAATGTAGCAATATCAGACTTTTGTATGAGATTTTTGACTATTGATGTCATAAATTATTGTTTATTATAAATTTAAAAAACAAGTTAATTTCTTCTTTTTTCTTTAATAATCACTAAATAACATTTTCTAATAAAATAAAGATGTGGAAAAGGATCATATGGCTCAATCGTATATTCAATAGGTGTATCTGATTTGCTTTTTATTAATAATCTTTGGATCTCCTCTTTATATTGCTCCCCTTTAACAGTTACCAACCTGCCCCGGGTTTTTTCTAAACATTTATGGGACCATTTATAGAGATTCTGTAATGTAGATACTCCTCTGGAAATTACAATATTCACTGGCTGTATATTTTCACAAATCTCCTCCACTCTTTTATCTATGACCTGGACGTTTTCCAGACTCAGTTTTCTGCTAATCTGCTCTAGAAATTCTGCCTTCTTTTTTTTTGCTTCAATTAGCAAAATATGAATATCTGGACGTACAATTGCAACCGGTATACCAGGCAGTCCTGCGCCGCTTCCCAGATCTAAAACTCTACTGTGAGGTGGAAAATGTATTGCTTTAAGAATACCCAGAGACTCCAGAAAATGGCGGGTTACAATTCGTTTTTCATCATGTCTAGAGATTAAATTTATTTTTTTATTCCAAGCTAATAGCTCCTGATAATAGAAGTTGAACTGTTTCAAGGCAGTTAATGGATTCACTGTACTAAATTCTTTTAGAGCGTCTGCTAAAATTTCTTTTTGCTTCATTCTTTTATCTGCATATTAATTCACTAGGTAATAACAGTTAAATAATTATTTTTTTCCTGTAAAAAAAATGACAGTTAAAGCAGAAATATCAGAGGGCGATACTCCGGAAATTCTGGATGCCTGTCCAAGTGACCTGGGTTGAATACATTGTAACTTTTCTCGTGCCTCTTTTGAAATCGAATTAATAGAAAGATAATCATAATTATCAGGAATTTTTTTATTCTCCATCTGTTTGAACTGTTCAACCTGTTCTCTTTGTCTCTGAAAATAACCCTCATACTTCACCTCTATCTCCACCTGTTCTTTAACCTCATCCCTTAATTCATTCATAGGATCAAACAAAGCTGAAATCTCAGCTATTTCCTGGAGAACTGAAAGATTAACCTGCGGTCTTTTAAGAAGTCTAAAAACTGACTGTCGCTCAGTAATTGTTGATGTTTTTAATCTTTTCAATATGGGATTAATTTTTTCCTGATCAGGTTTAATTGTATGTATTTTTTTTATGACATGCTTAATCAGCTTTTCTTTTTTATTTAGCTTTTTTATCTGTTCATCCGGGATCAATCCCATATTATTACCTATCCGCATCAATCTCTGATCAGCATTATCCTGACGCATTAAAAGTCTATACTCAGCCCTGGAGGTAAATAACCGATAAGGCTCATTCGTTCCTTTAGTAACCAGTTCATCTATAAGAACACCAATATAACCCTGAGACCGGTCAAAGATCAATGGTTCCCGGTTGTCCAATCTTAAAACAGCATTAATACCAGCAACCAAACCTTGACCAGCAGCTTCTTCATATCCAGATGTGCCATTTATCTG
Source organism: uncultured bacterium (assembly GCA_964442615.1). Taxonomy (GTDB): domain Bacteria; phylum Zhuqueibacterota; class QNDG01; order QNDG01; family CAYUAG01; genus CAYUAG01. The sequence continues at coordinate 18,210 of CAYUAG010000039.1, read as the reverse complement.
TCCGGCAAAATAAAGATTATCTATTAGTTTTGTTTCCAAAGTAGGTTTTAATTGATCAGGATGAAAATAGTCATATTCAATTGCATATCCCAGTCGGGTAATAAAGCTTTCTTTCAATCCTGGAACAGTACTCAATGCCTGGCGCTGAATCGACTCTGGAAGACTGGTGGCAAAACCATTTATGTAGTATTCCTGAGAACGTCTTCCTTCTGGCTCAATAAAAAGATGATGCCTGTCCCGTTCTTTAAACTTGACAATTTTATCCTCAATAGAAGGACAGTATCGAGCTCCTATTCCTGTGATTTTTCCTGAATAAAGAGGCGACTCCTTGAGGCCTGAGCGTAAAATCTCATGGGTATGAGGATTAGTATAGCTAATATAAACATTGACCTGTTCAGTGTTAATATTTTTTGTTTGATATGAAAAAGGACGAGGTGATGGATCTCCTGGCTGAGGCTCAAGTTTAGAAAAATCGATACTACGGGCATCCACACGCGGAGGTGTACCGGTTTTAAGTCGGCCAGATGCAAACCCAAGTCTGTTGAGATTCTCAGTAAGACCTGTAGCCGGAAATTCACCAGCTCTACCAGCAGGAAAACTTTTAAGTCCAATATGGGTTAGTCCATTTAAAAATGTACCGCAGGTTAAAATCACGCTGCTGGATTTAAATATTTGTCCAGTCTCTGTTATTACACCGCTTACGCATTTACCCTTAACCTCGATGCCAATCACCATTCCCTGGAAAATTTCCAATCCCGGTTGTGATTCTACTGCACATCTCATTCGGATTGAATATTCCAACCTGTCTGCCTGAGCCCGGGGAGCCCATACAGCCGGTCCCTTGGACAGGTTCAACATCCGGAAGTGTATTCCTGTTTCATCAATAGCTTTACCCATTTCACCTCCCAGGGCATCTATCTCTTTTACCAGATGTCCTTTTGCCGGACCACCAATAGCAGGATTGCAGGACATCTGGGCAATGGTAGGAATATTCATAGTTATCAAAAGCGTTGTAGTACCCATACGTGCACTAGCTAGGGCTGCCTCACATCCAGCATGACCTCCACCTACGACTAAAACATCATATTTTTTTTTCTGGTATACCATTATCCATCTCTCATCATTTTTTTCAGTACCCTAAAATTAACAAGAAAACAGCACTTTTGCAAGTAACCAGTTTTGAATATAAGACATATATATTGTCAGGGACTAAAAATCAAAAAATTATTTGACGATTGGTGAAACTGGATCTGCAAATTAATTAATTTCCTTTTTAAACTATACCTGAATGTTTCACGTGAAACATCTCGCTGGATAATTTATTTTCATGTTTCACGTGAAACATTCTCGAGTCAATACTCCTATTAAAAAAAATAGTACCACGACAGTACTTAACAGTGAATAAATGTATTTTCAAATCTCTTAAATGATAAGGTACCGTTTTAAATCGTTTTTTTTATACCACTTTTCCTGGATAGCTTTATACTTGTTTTCAAAAAATAAAAAAGATTAATCCAACTCCCTCAGCTACTCATCAAACAACTCTAATCCTTTTACAAGACGAGACTTTCTTTACCTAAACAATCCTGATCTATTCCCTAAATTAAAAACTTAAAAATACTTTATAAATGTATAGTAAAAATGATCCGTATAAGTTAACAACTAAGATACTGAGCCGTTTTTTTAACCAGATCGGGGCTTGAAATTACAAAAAGGTCTGAATTAGGTGGTACTTTAGTGTTTCCCCTGGGAATTTTAAACTCATTTTCTTCTTCATGATATATACCGGCAATGATTGTTTCTTCTGACATGTGCCGATTTGCCGCAATAGTTGATATTGTCTTGCCCACAATCTTTGCTTGCTCAGGAATGTGGACTAAGAATATTTCCACCGCACCATTTCCAAGCCGAGCAATACTCTGAATTTCCTTTCTGTCTATTTGATGTAAAATATCCAGAATCATATTCTCCACTACATTTACAATTTTTGTTACTCCTGCTGTTTTATATGCTTCCTAGTAGCTCTTTTGACTCATGCGTGCAATTATTTCTGGCACGGCAAAACTTTTTGCCAGAACAGAGAAAGCAAGGTTAACTGCATCATTTCTCATAGTAGCTATGGCAACATCTGCCCGTTCAATATCTGCCTCTTTCAAAACCGAAATTTTAATGGCATTACCACAAATGGTCTCAACTCCGTATCGTGCATGTAAATCGTCACAGTTTTCTCGATCTTGATCAATAACAACAATCTCTTTTTTACGTTCATTCAAATATTCAGTGAGAACTGAGCCGACATTGCCTCCCCCAGCCATAACTATAAACATATTATCCTCCTATTTATAAAATTTGAGGCTAAAAAGCAGGATTACCGGAAAAACCTCCAGCCTGCCCGCTAACATACCAAAAATATAGGTCAATCTCACCACTGGATTCAGTGAAATTATCTGAGATACCGAAAGATAGCAGGGACCTATATTGCCCAAAGCTGAAAACATTCCAGAAAAACTCTGCCATCCATTATAGTTAGAAAAAATAGCTGTGATCATTCCACCAATTATTAAAAGAAATATCCACAAAAAGAAAAGGGTTAAAATTGACTGAATCTCTTTCTCTTCGATTATTTTTCTATCTACTGTTACAGGTATGCGGCTGTATCGGCTGGCATTAAGTCGGAAAAGTCTGTTACTTACTAGACGGATTAAAATTGTAATGCGGAGTATTTTAAATCCTCCTCCGGTAGATCCGGCACATCCACCAATTACCATGAATATCAAAAATAACTGTTTAGCAATAGGAGCAAAGTAGGCTGATCCAATATCACAAGTAGTATAACCTGTCGTTGTTAAAAGGCTGACCACCTGGAAGGCAACATCTTTAAGATTAAGGAGCAGAGCCTTAAATCCAAATATTCTAGTTCCATTAAAGTCAATATAACTCAAACCAAACTTATTCAAAGAGCTGAAAAAAATAAGTAGAATACCACCTCCTAAAATAAACCAGTAATATCTGATTTCAGAATTATCCCAGGCAGATTTGATATCTCCGGTCCAGAAACGGAAATGGATGAAAAAATTTATGCCTCAAAAAAGCATAAATACAAGAATAACCATTTCTATAAGGTGTGCATGGGTGTACTCGGCAATTCTGAAATGAGCAATAGAATTATCGTAACTTGAATAACCTCCTGTAGAAAGAATAGTAAAGGAATGTGTAAGAGCATCAATAAGGTTAAGACCTAAAAAGCAAAGTATCACTGTCTCAGCAATTGTAAAAAAAATATACAGTGTCCATAAAACTTTAGCAGTACAGAAAATACCTGAAAAAGGCTTTTTTACATTAACCTTATGCCCTTCTGCTGAAAATATTTTATTTGCAGTAGCTCCCCCTTTGAAACCAATGAAAATAAACATACTCAGTATTCCGAGACCGCCTATCCACTGGGTAAGTGCTCTCCAAAAAAAATTGATCGAGGTATAGTATCTATTCCAGTAAGCATGGTTATACCAGTAATGGTAAAACCGCTCATGGTTTCAAAAAAAGCATCAAGGAAGTTTATTTCTAGAATAATTGTAAAAGGTATTGCTCCCACCAGGGAAAGAATGATCCAGGATATAGTGCATATAGACATTGAATCTCTAAGGGAAAGTGGATATGTAGTCGTAACCTTTTTTAGTATGAGATCCAGTAGAATTGTAGCTAAAGCAGGAATCAGGAAAGCAATAAGAAGGGGAGAGGTAGAGAAATTTTCTCCCCAAAATATTCCTGCTCCTATGGGTAGAAGTAAAAGAGCCCCTCCAATACTAAAAATAGTGGCAAGATGAAAACATATGGAACTAATTCTTTTTTTATAATATTATTTCATCTATACTTTTTGTTTTCATGAGAATTCTTAACCACTACTGAATACCTGGAATCTCTTTACCATGCTAAGAGATAAACTACATCAATATTCCATAATTTACTTTTAGTTAACTTTATTATACAGATTGTTTTGTTTTTTTACTGGTTTTGGTTTGCAATGATTGAACAATATAACCAATAAAAAATCCCAGAATTAAAACAACCAGTATGAGAATGGTTTTAGGAAGTTTTAGTTCCCAGAAAAACAGATTAAGGGTTGTAAAAGTAAGATTCTGAAGAATTAGGATAATTACGAGAAGGGAAAGGCAGAGAATTATAATGTGTTTTACTTTCATAATATACTCCTTATTTAATAGATTCTAAACAAAAATAAAAAAAAATAAGATTATCTTCAAGAATTTATATCAAGAGTTATTAAATGCATATAATAATTATATATGTTAAATCAATTTATGAAAACCGTATTTTCCGCCAGACATTAATTAAAAAACCACCTGATATCAATCCTACCATCATGGTGATAACTGCAGGAAGTGTGTTACCGTAAATCCAGTATCCAGTTGAAAAAAGCAGACTAAAGATAAACAATAATCCCAAAAATGCTCCTAAAATACCTGTAGGTACATCCCATTTAGTTTTGGTTAATAAAGATATATCCTCACCTCTTTCTACAGCTCTTGCCAATACTTTTTTCCATCCCGGACCTCCAGGATTTATCTTGCGAATAAAATTCATGAGTGTGTTGTGATCTGATGGTTTGGTAAGAAAGGTTACAGAAATCCAAACCATAGAAGTTATACCTACCCCAATAATTAATCTTTGCCACTCAATAAGAGGTTCTAAGCCGATTTTTGTATGAATGATCTCAAAATAAACCGCAACCAGAAAAGAAATTACCATGGCTGTTATTTCGCTGATAGGATTAATTCTCCACCAAAACCAGCGAAGTAAAAAAAGTAATCCAGTACCTGCACCAATTTGTAAAAGAATATGAAATGCTTGCAGGGCATTCTGTAAAACAAGAGCAACAAGGGCAGACAAAATCATAAGGAGCAAAATCGATATACGACCTACAAAAACCAACTCTTTCTCAGGAGGTCTTTTCTTTACAAACCGTTTATAAAAATCATTAACAATATACGATGCCCCCCAATTAAGATGAGTAGAAATAGTTGACATAACAGCTGCCATCAATGAAGCTATCATTAAACCCAATAATCCTGCAGGAAGAAAGGTCAACATAGCAGAATAGGCAATATCATTTCTAAGATAATTTGCAGGTATATTTGGAAAAGCATTTTTGATAGCAGCAAGATCAGGAAAAATTATAAGAGAGGTTAAGGCAACAATAATCCAGGGCCAGGGTCTGAGAGCATAATGAGCTATATTATACAGGAGTGTTGCTCCCATAGCATGTTTTTCATTTTTTGCAGCTAACATTCGCTGGGCAATATATCCTCCGCCTCCTGGTTCTGCACCAGGATACCATACACTCCACCATTGAACTGCCAGGGGAATAATAAATACAGTAATAAGGTGCGAGGAATCCGAAAAATCTGGAATAAACGAAATTGCTCCTTTTACATTAGGGTGATGTATTAATGCTTGTAATCCTCCAACTTCTGGAAGATCCACCACAATTATTGCTGCCGCAATAGCTCCTACCATGGCAATAATAAATTGCAGAAAATCTGTAAGAAGAACTCCTCTTAAGCCGCCTAAAATGGAATAAATAACTACCACCACAGAGGCAACAATAACTGTTTTAAAAGGAGAAATTCCCAGAATAACACTGCCGATTTTAATAGCTGCTAATAAAACCGTGGCCATAATAATCACATTAAAAAATATACCCAGATAAAGAGCTCGGAATCCTCTTAAAAAAGCTGCAGTCTTTCCACTATATCTAAGTTCGTAAAATTCTATATCAGTTAAAACACTTGATCTTCTCCAAAGCTTTGCATAAATAAATACTGTTACCATACCAGTTAAAAGAAACGACCACCACAACCAGTTTCCTGAAACTCCATGTTGACGTATAATATCTGTTACTAAGTTGGGAGTATCAGCAGAAAAAGTAGTGGCAACCATGGAAACACCCAAAAGCCACCAGGGCATACTGCGACCGGAAGCAAAAAATTCAGCTGCATTGGATCCAGCTTTTTTTGATACTATCACACCTATAGCAATTGAAATTATAAAAAAGACTATGATAGATAGCCAATCAATAAAGGCAAGGGTCATTTTTTCTCCTTTTTATTTTAAAAATATAATATAAATAAATATTAATAAATATATATAATATTAATTTTTATTAATCCTTTCTTCATCAACAAACCTATAAATAAGTAAATTATAATCTCAATTCTAAAAACTAAAAATTAATCTATTACTACCTCTCCCAATTTCAAATTACTCCTCATTACTCCCTTTTCTCCTGCATACGGAGGCAGAGGACGGATCTTTTCTAAGGGTTCATTTAATCTAAATACTACTGTCTGAGGTTTCGGTTTAAATTTCCCCAGAAGCCACGCTTCCATCTGACCATGCCAATCTTGATTTTTAGATATGATATCCATGGTTACTTTATGAGATCCAGGCTTCACGAAAACTTTCATCCACTGCCAGCTTTTCTGCTTTTGGATCTGAGGAGTAATTTCTCTCCCATCTAAAACTGTCTTTACAACTAAGTTATTGCTTTCCGGATCTGGTTTCAGAATTGGATCACTTATAAAAAGGCAGGCTAGTGAGGCTGCCTGAACAGAAGGATTGACTGTAAAATCCAAAATAATTGTGTTGTCCTTTTTTATTAGTTTTACTTTTTCTCCACATCTAGAAAGATGCTGCGGTTGAATAGTAATTGTCTTATTTTTTACCTTATCAGGATTTAAAAGACATACTTTATCATCAGCATTATAAATAGTATAGGTAACTGAACTATTAGTTTTCTCATTAATAGAGAATACTGTACCCGCAAGTAAAGGATATTCTGCCTCGCTAAGAGGATATATCTCATACACTGCAGTTTCATAGCCTTGTAACTTTATATCCAGGGTATCTCCGGAAGTATAAAGATCATATGAAATATAACGTTCTGGATATACTTTTTCTAAAACAAGGGATCTAGCTTTTGAACATAATCCCAAAGCATGATCCAATATGATCTGAATTTTTTGAGTATCAATGGATGGATTTCGTAGTGCTGTTATTCCCTTATCACCAGCATAGTGGACATAACCATAGGGCTCTCCCAGTGTGGGGCTACCGCCAACCATTTCAGTATTCATTAAAATCTTAAATCTGTCTCTGGCCCAGCGAATCGATTGAGCAATGGCTTTCCATTCACCATCTGTCAAGAGATTTGGGGAAACATAGAGCTCCCACATAGACACTCCTCTGGCAAAATAAAGCAAAGCATTATTGGTGAATTTATCTAAAGGTTCTGCTTCTCCACCCAGCTTCTGCAAATGTCCCTTAATTATTCCATGGGTCATAAGATTTGAGATGGGGAACCAAAAATTATTGACCCTTAAGTTTCTGTGGAGTACAACATCTCGATAGGTCATGGCTGCATCTCGTTTGCTTATGGAAGGTACCTCTGCATATCCATAATCTCTTCCCTGCATCCAGATGGTATTAGCATACTTCAGCCACCAGGGAGAAAGCCAGGTTCCAGAAGTTATGTTAAGAAAAATATCAGGATTTGCCTCTCTTACAGCAGAACTGATATCAATCACTGATTCCATTACTGCTCTTCTGGAATAGACTCCCACAGGATGTCCGTGATCAGATTCACTGCAGGAAAATTGGATTCCATCCCATTTATAATACCCCACATCAAACTGTTTTACAAAATCAACAACTCTTTTTTTGAAAAGATTTCTGTATTTTTCCCCAGCTAAACACAGCATTTTATTGTGATATTCAGCTTCACCTCCCACAATTTCATAGCCCTGGTCAGCCATCCAGTTGATTCTTTTCAGACGGTATGAATATCCACCTGTAGGTCCAAACCAGATTCCCATTTCTGTTCCCATACTGGCAAGTTCATCTGCAACTGGCTTTAATCCCTGGGGAAACTCCTTTTTTCGAAGCTGCCAGTCACTTTCATATATATCCCAGCCATCATCCAAAACAAATGCATCGAGATGAAGATTTTGTTCTTCCACCATTTCTCTTTTAAAATCATTTATTATACGTTTTAGGTTCTTTTCGTTCATGATATCTTCTGGTCGTTCCGTATAAATTTTTGAGCGTACATCATACCAGGAATTGTAAAGCAGATAAGGTTTTAATTCCGCAACCCGAATATCGTTAAGATAGTTATTGAACCATAATTTAACTCTTTGATCAGGGGTCAAACCAAAAACAACCCATTCACTCTCTATCCTATCCGCTCCTATCTTCATACCACATTCATAACCACAGTGCAGCAGTGTTTCCTTTTCATTCTTTTTCTCACAATAATTACCTGCAATGGGATATTCACAACCAATGAATGCGCCTCCGCTGTTTATTGTCAAGGCAAGGGGTTGTCCAAAACCACCAGGTTTAATGATTTCAACATCTCCCTGAATGGTTGAGTTTACTGGCCACAACCATCGTAAAAAATGTCCAGTATTAGTTGTATCACTTAATAATAATTTTCTTTTAAAATAAAAATCACCTGGTTTCATCTCATAGATTAATTTCAGGGAAAAGGGATTATCTTTGCTCATCAACTTGATGAAAAGCTTCTTACCTCCACCAGGAATTTCTACTGTTTCAATATCAGTTACATCAAATGACTGTTTTGAAAATTGTACTAGATTATCAGCATTAGAGACTTTTCCAGGAACCCGCCATCCTGTCCACATAAGATCTATGGTGAAATTACAACTACTCTTGATTTCAACTGTCTTATTATTGATTAGATATATGGTCTGAGAAGCAAGTTTTGTGTCTTTTATCTCTATACTACAAAGTATCTTTGAATTTGAAAGAGTGAGATACCTCTTAGAATCTACTGTATGCTGAGTAAATGTAACCTCTTCGGCTTTAAGGATAAAAACAATCAAAAAAAGAAAAATAAATTGGATACATAATACTTTTTTTGACGTTATCATTATGTCCTCCCATTAATATTATTCTCTAAATTATTTTTTGCCAGAAAATAAACACATCAAAATATTTTTATAAGGTACATTAATAATAATTTAATGCCTATGAAGATACTTGTGCATTATTTCCCGGGTTCTGAGTAATCTATCATCTGCAGGAAGATCGCTCAGTTCTTCATTCATGCCTTCATCATTTTCTTTTTTTAATAGAGATGCAACATAATCAATTATTGATGCTGGAAAAATTCGATTCCTTTCATAGAACTCTCTGTTTTTTATCAGTATCCTGGAAGACTGAACACAGCTCTGGGGTAAAGGAATCAATTTTTTTAATAATTGCTCATTCTTAAATATATTACCTTCTGCATAATTTAACTCAGCAATCGATTCAGATTCTTTATGGGTTATGCCCCACTCTGCAGCCATAGTAATCCAGCTAAGAGAAGATGAATGATTGCACTTCCATCCGCGGTTCTGAGCTCAACTGTTTGCTGCCCCTGGATATCCTTAAGCTCATCTTTCTGTTGAGGATTTACTACATTAGCCATATTAAGTGTATTCGACCATCCCAGAGGAACCCTAACCATGGCGCTTCTGTTCAAGTCACTCCAGCAGATCCTGGTAGGAGCCTCCTGATTGGGAACCAATCTAAGATAGGCTGAAGAAACTGTATTTCCAAAGGCGGTAAGAGAACCAGCATATTTACATAAACCACCAATTAATTTTTTTGCTTCCCCTGAAAGTTGTTTATCATCCTGACTCCGCATTATATTCTTGCCATCCTTTATGAGTGCTAGATGTACATGCAGTCCATTTCCTGCAACTCCTTCTTCAATCTTGGGAGTAAAGGTAGCAACAGAGTTATATTTATAGGCAACATTCCGGATCAACCATTTGGCCAGCACCAAACTATCTGCTGCCTCATCAATAGGCTGAGGAAGAAATTCTATTTCAACCTGTTCACCTTCTTTACCTTTGATTTCAACAAGATTGCTGTGTATACTTTCCACATAGCCGACTTCACTGTGAGCATATTTAACCGATCCGGTAAGTTGGGTTATATACCGTACCATTTCATTCAGAATATCTCCATTTTTTAAAAAGGGTGCACTGGAATGATATCCTTTCTGGTTCTCTTTATTGTATAAATGTTTATCAGAGCTATTAATAAGAAAAAACTCAAGTTCTCCCAGAGCATATAATTTCAAACCTGTATTTTCTTTAAAAAAGTTATATGCTTTAAAAAGTATGTTATCAAGAGTAAACGGAGCTCTTTGTTCTCCATCACTGGTTAAATATCGGCAAATAAAATCAAGACTGCTAGGATCAAATGGGTTGATAAAAGCAGTTTTATAGACAGGAATAACGTATAAATCCGATAAAGAAGCATCTACAATACCGTGAAAAAGGGAGGAACCATCGACCCGTTCACCTTTGGTAAGAATTTGTTCTGCCTGATATTTACTGACAATAGGTAATCTGAGTTCTTTCAGCTTCCCATCCAGAGCCGTATAATGAAAAGTTATTCTTTCAATCCCTTTTTGTTGAATTACCTTTATGATATCTTCTCTGGTAAACTCTTTCCTGGATTTATTCAACAACAGTGAGATTGGATTTGAGAGCGAGTATTTTTCCATGCAATCCTCCGAGAATATTTTATAATAATTTTATTTAAAATATTAATAAATATGCTTAAATATAAAAAATATTTAACAAAAATCAACAAAAAACCATTTGATTAAAAACATTAAATCTATTACATTGAAAAGATTTCAGCTTGATTTAATATATACAAGGGAGTAAACTTTGAAAAAATTAAAAACTGGTGTAGTTGGAACTGGTCATCTGGGACGTTTTCATGCTTTGAATTATAAAAATATATCCATTTCAGAATTAGTCGGTGTTTATGATATTGATCAAAAAAAAGCAGAAAAAATTGCAAAAGAAAGTAAAAGCAAAAAATTTGATGATCTCGTTTCCCTGCTCGACAATGTAGAAGCTGTATCCCTAGCTGTACCCACAGATTTACACTATGAGATTGGAATGGAAATCCTTAATAAGGGAGTGCATTGTTTAATTGAAAAACCTATTGCAAGTGATTGTAAAGAAGCGGATGAGCTGATAGACTGTGCAGAAAAGAATAATCTAATCCTCCATGTAGGCCATATTGAAAAATTTAATCCTGCCTTACGTTCTCTAACAGGTTTTGTTATTCAACCCCAGTTTATTGAATCTCACCGTTTGGCACTTTTCAATCCCCGGGGTACAGAAGTCTCGGTAATTCTTGATCTTATGATCCATGACATTGAAATCATTATTGATCTCATTAGAAGTCCGGTAAAGAGTATCGATGCAAGTGGTGTAGCAGTAGTATCTGACACAGTTGATATTGCAAATACCCGTATCCGATTTAACAATAATGCTGTAGTAAATCTTACTGCCAGCAGAATTTCACAAAAAAATATGCGTAAAATGCGGATGTTTCAAAAAGATGCCTATATTACGGTTGATTTTCTCAACCAAGTATCAGAAATTTTTCATCTTAATGAAGGCGGTAATAAACCAGGTAAAATAGTAGGAGATATAGGAGAGGGTAAGTATAAAAAAAATATTTACTATTATAAACCAAAAGTTCCAAAAGAAATGGGATTAGAAGTAGAGCTTAACAATTTTCTTTCTCATATCAATGGTAAGGAGACTACTGCTGTAACTGGTAAGAAGGCCAGGGAAGCACTGGCAATTGCACATGAAGTAATTGATCAGATAACCCCTAAATAATTTATAGATAACCATATGAAATCAAAAAAACACACCATACTTATTATTGCCGGAGAAAAATCTGGAGACATCCATGCAGGAAATCTTGTCTCTGAGATACTTAAATATGACAATACCCTAAAATTCTACGGCATTGGTGGTGAAAAAATGAAAAAGGCAGGTGTTGAGCTCCTTTATCATATAAAAGATATGGCCTTTCTGGGCTTTATTGAAGTTATAAAACACCTCCCTTTTATCAGAAGAGTGTTTAAAAATATGTCGAAGTCACTTGACAAGCGTAATCCAGATCTGGTTATCTTAGTCGACTATCCGGGATTTAATATCCGCTTTGCAAAAAAAGCAAAAAACCGGAATATCCCTGTAGTATACTATATTAGTCCCCAGGTATGGGCTTGGAATAAAAAAAGAGTTGACACTATTGCCAAACGTATATCTAAAATGGTGGTTATATTTCCTTTTGAGGTGGAACTGTATAAATCCAAAGGGGTTGATGTCAGTTTTATTGGTCATCCTCTTAAAGATATTGTAAAACCAACCTGTTCTAAAAAAGACTTTTTTAAACAACAGGATCTTGATCTCTCAAAACCAACCATCTGTCTGCTACCAGGTTCCAGAAAACAGGAGGTACAAAGAATTCTACCAAAAATGATAAAAGGCTTATCAATATTAAGAAAAAAAATACCACAGCTGCAGGGGATTATCGCCATGGTTGATACTCTTGATAAAAGGATTTATCTATCAATAGTTAAAGATGAAAAAATATCTTTGATCACTAATAAAACCTATGATGTTATAAATCACTCTGATGCTGCCATGGTTGCATCTGGAACAGCTACTCTGGAAACAGCCATACTGGAAACTCCCATGGTTATCCTTTATAAAATGTCCTTTTTTTCATATCTTATTGGCAAATCTCTGGTAAAGCTGGATAACTTTGGACTTGTAAATATAGTGGCAAAAAAAATGATTGCACCTGAATTACTGCAACACCAAGTAACCGGAAAAAATATAGCTGAAAAAATCTATCCTCTCCTGATTGACGATAAAAGGATATCGAACCTTAAGAAAGAATTAAAACAGGTAAATAAACTTTTAGGCAGCCCCGGAGCAAACAAAAGAGGAGCTGAAGTTATACTGAATATACTCAAATGAAAAAAAATGTATATAATCTTTTTCCTGCTCTTCTAAAAAATCGGATCTGGGGTATAGCTACACTTCCCCTATCCGGTCTTTACGGAGCAGCAGCATTCCTGAAAAATTTTCTCTATGATAGTAATATCATTAAACCAACCCAGGTGCCAGGTAAAATAATCAGTATCGGAAATATAAGTGTGGGAGGGACCGGGAAAACTCCTCTGGTTAACACCTTGGTTTCTATGCTCATAAAAAACGGTTATCGTACAGCTGTAGTAAGCAGGGGATATGGTGGAACAGGAAAGGGTACAATCTGCGTATCTGACGGAAAGAATATCTTTTCCAACTCAGAGGAAAGCGGTGATGAATCCCTGCTGCTTGCTAAAAATCTTGCTGGCACTCCTGTTGTTGTGGGAGTGGATCGTATCAGCGCAGCCCAATATGCAAGAAAAAAATTCAAAACTGAAGTAATTATTCTGGATGATGGATTTCAACATCGAAAAATATATAGAGATATTGATATTATCACCATTAATGCATCCAATCCTTGGGGAAACAAAATGCTGCTGCCAAGCGGACCTTTACGTGAATCTCTGAAAAGTTTACACAGAGGTGATGTTTTTATAATTACTCACAGTGATAAAAGTAAATATATTGTCGAAATAAAATCCTGTATCAGCAAATTTTCTCAAAATCCTATATTCCTCACCTGCCACAGCCCGGTCTCATTTTATACTTTTGACCACAAAAAAATATCTCTTCCTAATTTAAAAAACCAACCAGTATTAGCGTTTTCAGGCATAGGGAATCCAGATTCATTCCGTAATACTCTTAAAGATATCGGTTGTAATATTAAAGAGTTTATTCCCTTCCCTGACCACTACTATTACACAAACTCTGATAAAAAAGATATTATGGAAAGAGCATTATATAAAAAGGTAAAGGTAATCATTACTACAGAAAAGGATATGGTAAGAATAAATTCATGGAAAAAAAACAGTATACCTCTCTATTACCTGAAAATTGAATTGAAGTTTATATCAAAATTTGACAAATTTAAACAAATCATTAAACATAAAGTAAATCAGTCTTAACAGGTGGGAGCAGAACATGTCCTCACAATCAAATTTTCTTGTCATTGGCAGTGGAGCTGCTGGACTCTCTTTTGCTTTACGTGCAGCTGAACACGGCAGTGTAACCATCCTTACCAAAAAAAAACGGGCAGATTCAAACACAAACTATGCCCAGGGCGGAATTGCGGCTGTGTTTGCATCTGAAGATTCCTATGAAAAACATATTCAGGATACTATCAGGGGGGGGGTAGGATTGTGTTTTGAGGATGCGGTAAAAATCATAGCTCAGCAAGGGCCAGACAGAATTCTGGACCTGGAAAAATGGGGGGTAGCTTTCACTCACAAGCCTGGCAGTCTTAAATATGATCTAGGTCGAGAAGGCGGGCACTCTATGAACAGGATAGTTCATGTTAAGGACAAAACAGGTCTTGCAGTAGAAATGAAACTTCTGGAAAGAGTAAAAGAACATCCTGCTATTGAAGTATATGAAAATTATAGTGTTATCGAATTAATAACCGAACATCATATCAATAAAAATAGAAAAATCAAGAGTAAAAATCAAAACTGCTGGGGAGCATATGCTCTAGATACAAAAACCAGAAAAGTAGAAAAATTTCTTGCTCAAGTCACCCTGCTGGCTACTGGAGGAACAGGACAGGTATATCTTCATACCAGTAATCCCTCCATTGCTACTGGCGACGGCATTGCCATGTGCTACCGGGCTGGAGTAGAGATTGCCAACCTTGAATTCATGCAGTTTCATCCTACCACCTTGTATCATCCCAAAGCAGATTCTTTTCTAATTTCAGAAGCAGTACGAGGTTTCGGTGGTATCCTGCGCACTAAAGATGGAAAACAATTCATGAAGAAATATCATTCCCAAGCAGAATTAGCCCCTCGGGATGTAGTGGCCAGAGCCATAGATAATGAAATGAAAAAAAAAGGCGATGAATCAGTGTATCTGGATGTTACTCATCTGAATGCTCAGAAGCTAAGAGATAACTTTCCTCAAATCAATGAAAAACTCCTTTCCTTTAAAATTGATTTGACCAAAGAATTAATACCTGTGGTTCCAGCTGCTCACTATATGTGCGGGGGTGTGCTTACCAATCTTGAAGGCAAGACCTCTCTCCGGGGTCTTTATGCTGCCGGCGAAGTAGCCTGTACCGGAGTTCACGGAGCCAACCGCCTAGCCTCCAATTCACTGCTGGAGGCGCTAGTTTTCTCCAGAAAAGCCTCTGAAAGTGCTATTAGCTTTTTAAAAGAAAAAAAGATTGTGTTTCCGCATATTCCTAAATGGAATGACAAGGGCACCTTTGATCAAGAAGAATGGATTCTTATCTCTCATGATCGCACCGAAATCCAGAAAATTATGTGGGATTATGTAGGCATTGTACGATCCGATCTTCGTTTAGAACGAGCTGAAAGAAGAGTTAAAATGATAACAAATGAAATTGAAAACTTCTATAAAAAAACCAAGGTTACTCCCCCTCTACTGGAGCTAAGAAATCTTGCCACCGTTGCCTTAAAAATAATTCAATGCGCAAAATTCCGCAAGGAAAGCAGAGGCCTGCATTATACAACCGATTATCCGGACCGAGATGATGAACATTGGCTGGGGAATATAATTATTAAAAAGGATAAGATTTATCTGAAGGATTTTCAGGAAGCGATTGAAGGGATCTGCTGAAAGTTATATATTACAAAATTATGTAGTATAATTCAGGAATGATATATGAGAATTCGATTAACAGCAGCAGAGCTTCGTGAAATTGTCCCTGAACAGATCACCATATCTATTGATAGTCATCGGGCTTCGCGAAGCGTCATTGAAGCTGATTACCGTACTCCAAGTGGACCGCCAACCGAGCAGGAAGTTACCGACTTTATCAACTCTAATCAGTTATTGGATAATGAAACTATCGAATTTTTAACTAATCCAGGTTTTCTTGACTTTGAAGTGCGAATTAACAGTTACAGAGCAGAATGGTTTGTAGAATTTCGAAGTAACGTAATTGACTGGACAGAAACCGAAACTTGGCTTGGTGCTGACATGATTGAGGTTCAAGAATTAATAAAGCCTGAACCTGCCATGACAAAAATTTGGTATCCGACTTCTTCTAAAACACAACCAAATTGGATCGAAAAATCACCCACTGCATTGATGATAACAGCTGACTTGTTAAAAAGTGATAGATTACTTTCAGAACTTAACTGGAGAGAATTTAAGAAATTCATAGTAACCTTACTTGAAAAAGCCGGATGGTTGGTCGAACTTACTAAAGATACCAAAGATGGTGGTGTAGATGTTATTGCAACGACTAAAGATCCTAACGTCGGTTTAATAAAATCTCTTTGGCAGGCAAAAAAATACCATCCTAAGAATAAAGTTCAATTGAGACAGGTACGTGAGTTGTCCGCAATTAGGGGTGACCAAAAGGCGACAAAAGCTATAATAGTTACTACGAGCTATTTGACACGAGGAGCTATCGATTGGATACGCCGAGATGAATTTCGACTCGATTACAAAGATAAAAACGATATGGAAAAATGGGTGCTTGATTTAATATAATGCAAGCCACATATAACATAGCACCTGATGCGCCTTCTACATTTTGTTCTTGTATTTAAGTTATGCTTTGGTCGGCTATCACCAATCTAGACGTGTTCCTGTAGAGCGGAAGTTTGACAGGCTGCAGGTTTAATGCAGTACTCTTTTGCATAGCTGACCAGTTTATATCTGAATACTTTTGGATCTTTACGTGCTCTTCTCATCTCATCGTACCGAACGGGTGTCATTCTCTCTCAACTTTTTCTTTGAAGGTACAACACTTTTTAAAAAACTCCAAAGAATCTTTAACCGCTCAAGAGAATATTCTGTTGTTTCTTTCTCTTCTGAAATCTCATAGTTTTTCAACCATTCCTTGATTTCTTCCATCCCCCTTCCTCTACATACTTGTAAAACCGGTAGGGGGGTACCATGTTGCTTCCGTTTTCCAAAAAATTTAAAAAAAAACTTGACAAATATCATATTTTCTTATATCTTTAATAATTAATACAAAATAACTTATAATATTAATTATATTTTTTATTATGGTTTATAAAAAAATTTATTTATACTCCTTATATGATTTTCTGTTAATAACACCAATAGGTTTAAAATGGATCGCAACATATACAAAATCACTTCCTATGTTCTATCAAAGTTTTGATATTATTATTTTTTTTAATGTAATGTGCTTTTCATACCCACTAATTGAAACCGTATTTAATTTAAAAAAAAGTTCTTTTTATAATTTATATTTACTTTTTTTCTGTTTTTCTTTCTGCGGTGCATTTATTTCTATAATAATATATGGCATGAATATAGCATTTGAGATTTCTAATGAAGTAAAACTGCAAGTGCTTTTAATAAAAGGATCAATATTCCTAGCACCAATATTTTATTTATTTAGCCTCAGGATTAAACTTTTTTTATCAAAAACACTATGAGGAAGATTTGGAAATTTTTATAAATATAATGTTCTTAATAATTTTTTTATCTTTTCTTTTTGGATTATTATATTCATTTAAAATTAAACCTTCAAAATTGAAAATAAGAGAAACGAATATAGTATCTACCGTGATGTCAATAAATAATAATGAGATGCAATATTATATAGAAAATTTACAATATCACCCATTAGTAGAAAAATTTATTTATAAACCATATCCAATGTTTGAAGAAACGGTTTTAAAAAAGAAATTAGGCATTGATACCTGAATTTATCATCCAGCATTCTAAAATATATTATTTTAGTAATGGGTAAATTTTTAATTATTAAATGTAACCATATAATTAAATGTATTATTACTTGATTTATAAATTAAAAATATTATTTTATAACCTTATAACAAAATAATTAAGGATTAATTATGTGTACTTTTGATGATTTTGGTGTTTTCATAGGGTTAACTTCGTTGCCATTAGACAATCCTATAAAATTTTATAATGATGAAATAAAATCATTATTCATTAATTATAAAAATAATTTGAAGCTTAATTTACCTAATGAAAAAGACAAATATACTGAAGAGTATGATGAATGTCTCTATAAACCGCAAGGATATTATATTTTTGGAGAATTTGATTTAGCAATGATTGCTTTGATTGATGATTTCGAATTTGGAATTAGAACTTTTAAACCTTTTAATCCCCGGCTTTATAGAAATAAAATACTTCAAAATGAGGGTGATAATGAAGATTGTTGTCATTCATTTGC
>CAYUAG010000038.1:28894-32539 GCA_964442615.1 uncultured bacterium | reverse complement strand
TTATTAAACCATCAATTAATTTAAAGGAGTAAAAAATTATGGCACACGGATTTTTTAATGTTCCAATTCCCCAAAACGAGCCAATTTTATTATTCGGCCCAGGCAGTAAAGAAAAAAAAGAAGTAAAAGAAAAACTTACTGAATTAAAAAAGAAAGAAATCGAGATTCCCGTATTAATTGGAGGAGAGGAAGTTAAAACCGGTAATATGGCAGAATGTGTTTGTCCTCATGATCATGGACATGTACTAGCAAAGTATCATAAAGCAGGTGAAAAAGAAGTAAATATGGCAGTTGATGCAGCCGTGGAAGCAAGAAAAGAGTGGGCTGCCCTGCCCTGGGAAGCAAGAGCAAGTGTATTCCTTAAAGCAGCAGATCTTCTTGCCACTCGGTGGCGAGCCACTATAAATGCTGCAAATATGCTTAATGCCAGTAAAACAGTTTTTCAGGCAGAAATCGATTCCGCCTGTGAACTTATAGATTTCTGGAGATTCAATTCTTATTATATGCAGCAGATTTATGGACGTCAGCCTTCATCCTCCAGAGGTTGCTGGAATTATCTAGAACAACGTGCTCTGGAAGGATTTGTTTTTGCAGTCACACCCTTTAATTTTGCTTCCATTGCAGGTAATCTACCAACCGCGCCTGCTATAATGGGTAATGTTGTTCTTTGGAAACCTGCATCCTCAACAGTTTATATTGCTTATTACTTAATGCAGCTTTTAAAAGATGCTGGTCTTCCAGATGGGGTTATTAATATGATACCCGGACCTGGGAGTTCTATTGGTAATCCTGTTCTTGCCAGCCCACATCTTGCTGGTATTCATTTTACTGGTTCTACCTCAACCTTCCACTCCATGTGGAAGACAGTGGGAGAAAACATCAAACAATATCATACCTATCCCCGCATAGTTGGAGAAACAGGTGGAAAAGACTTTATTTTTGCCCATAATTCTTCCCATGTTCAGGAACTTGCAGTGGCAATTATTCGCGGTGCTTTTGAATATCAGGGTCAGAAGTGTTCTGCCGCTTCCAGAGCTTACATCCCTGAATCAATATGGCCGGAACTTAAGGATAAGCTTGTAACTATGACCAAAGATATAAAAATGGGTGATCCTGAGGATTTCACCAACTTTATGTGTGCGGTGATTGACAGAGCTGCTTTTGATTCCATTACAGAATATATTGATTTTGTCAAAGGTACTTCTGAAGCCGAGTTTCTCACAGGTGGCAGTTATGATGATTCAAAAGGATATTTTATCGATCCCACTATAGTTGTAGCTAAAGATCCCAAATTTAAGACCATGCAGGAAGAGATATTCGGACCAGTTATCACTCTTTATGTTTATCCTGATAATAAATATGAAGAAACTCTTCATTTATGTGACCAGACCTCTCCCTATGCTCTTACCGGAGCTATTTTTTCCAAGGATAGAGCAGCAGCTGTTCTGGCCACCAGAATACTGGAAAATGCTGCTGGAAATTTTTATATCAATGATAAACCTACAGGAGCAGTTGTAGGACAGCAGCCCTTTGGAGGTTCACGTGCATCCGGTACCAATGATAAGGCAGGCAGTATGATCAACCTGTTGAAGTGGGTTTCTCCTCGCACCATTAAGGAAAATTTTATTCCTCCACATGATTTCAGATATCCCCATATGGATGAGAAGTAGGATACAAATATTGTAAATATTCTAAATGGATGAGAAACACCCCTGATTTTTATAGCAGGGGTGTTTTTTATAGTATGATCTTATGAATGCAGGTTAGTTAATTTAATTTGAATTCAACAGGAATTAATATCCAAACATCAATAGTGCTATTATCTTTCATTGCTGGTTTCCATTTCACACTTTTAATTGCTTTTATGGCAGCTTCTTCACACCCGCTGTCACCGTTACCGATACTTACTTTCACTTTAGTTTTAGTAACCTTTCCGTTTTTATCAACAAAGGCCCAGATCAGGACTTGTCCTTCAATACCTGCTTTTTTGGCTATTTCCGGATATATTAGATTTTTCTGAATGGCCTTATAACCACCAATGGGTAGTGGAGAGACATCTAAAGGTATAAATTGGGGTTTGTCAATATCATCTGTGGTTGTTTGTTGATCCATGGCTTTCGTATTTTGAACTGAAGTAAGTGGTTGAGATTTCTCTATATCCTCCTGACTGCAGTTCCAGGACAGTACCACAGCCATAAGGATAAGAACAGACACAGTTAAATCAATAGTCCATTTTTGATTTTTGCTCATAATTTTCTCCTTTATTTGATATTTGATTCGTTTTAAGAGTTCATTTCTGTGTCTTAAAATTGCTGTAGCTGGAAATATTTCCGAACTGTTCTGTGAAATTCCCTCGGCAATTTCAATCAGTATTTTTGAGTACTCAATACGGGAATCGTATTCTCTCCCTGTACTCAGATCATCGCAGGCCATTTCCCGGTACTCATCTATTCTCTTGTTTAAAAGCCAGACCAGAGGATGAAAAAGGTAGAGGGCTTGAACCAGGGTTTGAAAAATTTGTATAATGTGATCTTTTCTTTTAATATGGGCGGTTTCATGTTTGAGAATGTATTCCATGCTGCCTGAATCAGAGTAATATAGTTTGGAGGGGAGGTAAATTCTTTTTCTCCACAATCCTGTACTGAAAGGTATAGGGTAATTAGTGATATAGATGGGGATGTTGTCCTCTGATTTATAAACATATTTGGCATTCTTTAAAGATAAGTATAGCTTACATGTGGTAATCAGTGAAATCATTAAATATCCTGCTGCAATAAGGAGCCAGGTCATAAAGAGTATGGAAATAAAATGTAAAGTTGGATCTACTGACTGTCCTGTCCCTTGAGTATAGGTTGAAATAGGAGCTATCCTGACAATAGTTGAAGCCGGGGAAAAAAATAAAGAAGTGAAAATCGAAATCGGAAGTACTGGTATTAATAGAAGTTTGAATAACCCAATCATGGTTAAAATGTACTTGATTCGAGCTGTACTTTTTCTAATTACATAGAGGGCCAGAACTAATAATCCCAGGAAAAGTGTGTTTTGAATAACAGCAGTGGTAAATACTGCTGACCACCTGGTTGAAAGGGAGTTTATAAAATCAATCATTTTTTATTCTCCTTTAATTCTTTTTCTTTCCGGGAAAGAAGCATTTTTATGGCCTTAATATCATTCAGGTTCAGGTCTTGTTTGCGGATTAGATAGGTTGCCAGGGCAGGAGCGGAGTTATTGAAAGCTTTTGAAATGAGTTTTGAAATTTCTGTTATAATGGAATCATCTTTTGATTTAAGGGGTGAGTAGAAGTTTACCAGACCGATTTTTTTCTTTTTCAGGTAGCCTTTTCTTTCCAGATTATTCATAATTGTCTGGATGGTGGTATATGCTTTCTCTTGATTGGGATAGATATGTTCCCAAACATCACGTACTGATGGTGCATCCCCAAGTTCCCAGACTGCATTTAATATTTTCCATTCGACTAAACTGATTTTTAGTTCAGAATTTTTCATGTATCCTCCTAGAGAAATAATATATCTACTATAATAATAGTAAACATACTAAATAAATAGTTATTTGTCAAGTATTTTTTTGAAATTTTGGAAAATTTAAAATTTTATATTACAACCGAAATTTGTTGCTGTTTTTAGA
>CAYUAG010000038.1:0-28884 GCA_964442615.1 uncultured bacterium | reverse complement strand
AATTTAACCAAGCTTTTAAAAAATTCAAAAGTGTATAAAAAATCAGGAGGATAAAAATATGTGCAAAAAAATTGTTGTATTTATTCTAATTTTTGTTTTAAGCCATATTAGTTTTGGACAAGGTTTTTTTAAGGAAAAAGGAATCAATGTTGATATTTATACTGGTCAAGTTAATGTATTAGATGTTGAAAGTGGGAGACAATATGGTCTGAGGTTCGGTCTCTGGCCTCATCCTTATTTTAATGTAGGATTAGAAGGTGTACTGGGAAATAACATGGAAAATAAGGAATCATGGGATTTTAATCGATTTCATACATTTGCAGGATTTCATCTAAGATTTTTTAGATATGTGTATCCATATTTAATTGGAAGCCTAGGGATCAATACAGAACCAGAAGATACAGATATTAAAAATCCGGCAGTGCTTACCCGTTTTGGAGCATCAATAAAGGCTGGCTTAGCTCTGGAAATTAAAAAGGTTAAAATTGCAGCTGAGTATGGTGGGGGAACTATGGGAACTGGTCATGAAGAAATAAATTTTCTGTTCAGTTATGCATTAAGAAAATTACCGAAACCGAATTATTTATCGGATTATAATGTAAAGGGCGGGCTGCATAGATATATTTCATATATTGGACCCTACGAAGGTGAAGATATTACTGGATTTGATTTTATTTTTGAAAAGAAAAAAAATAATAAAATTCGTGAATATAATGTTGGTATGATTTTTACAGATTATAAATATTCAACCGGTTGTTTTAATTTTGGAACAGGCTGGCAATTGAATGGGAAAAAAATATTTGATTATGTTAAAATTACCCCTGGTTTTCAGGTGTTAATATGGGCAGAAGGAGATCCTGATTTAATATTACCAGCTGCTTCCTTAGGTTTAGGTTTACAATATCAAATATGGAAATGTATACCTTTTATTAATTCCCGTACCCTGTTAACCTACAGTTTTTCAAACAAGCTTGTTTTGGGGAGCACGTATACTTTTGGAATAGGATTTCAGTTTTAAATTTATTTTAAATAAAGGAGGAGGTTAAAATGAGGAATATATTTAATATCATCTATTTAATTTCTTTCATAATAATATTGTTAACTAATTGTTCAGATATAAATAAACCTACTTCAAATAGTTCCATCTCTGAAGATGATTATACAGTGGTGGTTGGAACTATCTATTAAAAATGAACATTAATAATTGGTAAAACTTTAGAAAATTTTGGATTATCCAGTACAATATTAATCAATCCGATTTGTATTCCCTTTAATTGATATGCATAGTTTACAATACCAATTGATACACCTCTCTGTTTCCCTTTTATAAAATTAAAGGTACTAATTGCCAGACCATGTAAGTTTCCATTCTCTTTAAGCAGTACTGCCCCGGGAGTTATGGTTAATCCTGAAATGGAAACGCCTCCCACAGCAATGCCTGCCAGGGTGATACCCTGTACTGAAGGAGCACCAGCTGCAAAACCACAAATAGTTATTCCTTTTAATATATTTCCAGCCCCTGCTCCAAAACCACTGAAAGTTAATCCGGAAAGATTATTCCCGGCTCCGATACCCAAAAGGCCGATATTCAGACCAGCTACATTCTCACCTGCACCTACACCAATCCCACCGATATTAATACCTGAGAGATCTTTGCCAGCGCCTATTCCGATTAATCCAATATTCAACCCCCACATATTTTCTCCTGCTCCAATACCAATACCTCCAATGTTGATGCCCCCAATTGTTCCTCCACACCCGATACCTAAAAGTCCAACTGATACTCCTTTAAGCTCTTTTTCAGCCCCCACACCTGCTACACCCAGTTGGATTCCATGTAATTTCCCGGCCCTAGGAATTATTCCGATTGACAGTCCGTTAACCCTACCGCTAATATGTTTCTCATCGGGTTTCCAGAAGGTAATATTAATTCCATTGATTTTATTGATGTCATTGTCAAGGATATTAAAACGTAATCCGCTAAAGGTTTTGGAATTTCCAAAACTGATTCCCCATTTCTGGGAGGGGAAATATAGACTCTGGGAAAATGATGTTTGATAATTAAAGGTACAAAAAAACAAGATAATTAAAACAAAAAAGGATTTTTGTAGTTGTTTTTGATGAATAGACATTTAATTACCTCCGTATTAAAAATGAAAATTGTTTATGTTATTTACTAACAACATTCATGCCAATTGTTTTAATATTTCATGTATGAATAGTTTTATTGTTTTATAGGGAATTATAAAATTTAGTAATTAATAATATCAGACATGTAGTATACAAATGTGTTTGTGTGACACAGTCACATTAATTCAATATTTATTATTAACATAAGATAAAAAGATAATTCCATATACAGTATATTTTTTTGTGAGTCATATTTAAAAAGGCCATTGTTGATTTTATACATATGTTATTTTACCATAAAAAGTTATATAAGAAAAATATACTATTTCTAATTTAATAATAAACAAATATTAATGAAAACAAAGAAAAAATGGTATAGAAGTTGTATCCTTCTTTACAAAACATCGTAAACATTAAAGTGTAACAATATGATTAATTAGTTGTCATATTAAATATATACACAAGTTTAAATATATAAATACAAGGAGAAAATTATGAAATATTTGATGTATATATTGTCAGGTGTTTTAATCTCATGCATTTTTATCATGCACATGGGTTGTGGTGGAGACAGTAATGCAGAAGTAAAGAGTGAAAAGGAACTTGCAGTCCCAGTAGAAGTGGGAGCTGTTTATAAGGGAGATATAGCTGCTCATTTTCAAGGAACAGCAACCCTGGAAGCAGAAGAGGAAACTCAGGTGGTGGCAAAAGTCAGTGGAGTGGTAAAAGAGATAATGGTAGAGGAAGGAGATCTCATTTCAAAAGGACAAATATTGGCTAAATTAGATGACGAAAAAATATCTGTACAGGTTGAACAAGCAGCTGCTAATCTGGCAAAATTAAAAAATCAATTTTCCCGGAGCAAAGAGTTGCATGAAAAAGAATTGGCAAGTACAGAAGAATATCAGAGTGTTAAATGTGAATTTGAAGCCCAGCAAGCAGCTTATAATTTGGCAAAACTTGATCTTCAATATACAAATATAAGATCACCAATCAGTGGTGTAGTAGCTGAGCGGCTTATTAAAAAAGGTAATATGGTACTAACAAATCAAAATGTGTTTAAAGTTGTTAACCTTGATCCTTTACTTGCACTTTTACATGTTCCGGAACAGGAAATGAGTAAACTCAAAAAAAACCAACCAGCTGAGTTAACCTTTGATGCTTTAAAAGGAAAATTTTTTAAGGGTCATATTAAGAGAATCAGTCCTGTTGTAGATCCACAAACCGGAACAGTAAAAGTAACTGTACAAGTCAGGGATATATCGGGTCAATTAAAACCTGGTATGTTTACCAGGGTTAATATTATTCATGATGTGCGAAAAAATGTCATTCTTGCACCTAAAAGTTCAATTATTTCTGAAGATCGTAATTCAAAAGTTTTTGTGGTACAGGATAGTCTGGCTTTACAAAAATTTGTTGAGCTGGGATATATGAATACAACTCATGTTCAGGTACTGTCCGGGCTTCAACCTGGAGATTTGGTTGTGACCACAGGTAAAGCTAGCCTGAAAGACAGCACTCTGGTTGAACCCATGCAGAATCTCTGAAAAGATTGATTCCACTATGTAGCTTTGATATAAGTAGTTTTTAATCAGAACGTTATAAAAATATGTGAGTAAGTATGAAAATAATTGATATTGCTACCAGACGTCGAGTAACCATTGCCATGTTTACACTTGCAGTTATTCTTTTTGGTATAGTTTCTTTTTCCCGATTAAAAATCAATCTGCTCCCCAATTTAACCTATCCTACCCTTACAGTGCGTACAAATTATCAAGGTGCTGCTCCTGCTGAAATTGAAAACCTAATTTCAAAACCAATTGAAGAAACCTTGGGAGTTGTAAAGAATCTGAAACGGATCAGTTCCATATCTCGTTCCGGCCAATCGGATGTGCTGCTGGAATTTAACTGGGGAACCAATATGGACTATGCAGGTTTGGATGTGCGAGAAAAACTGGATGCACTTGAACTACCCCTGGAGATACAGCGACCCACCATACTACGTTTTGATCCTTCTCTTGATCCAATTATGCGTTTTGGATTTTACAGGCACATTTCTTCAGATTCTCAGAAAACTGAGATATTTGATGAAGAAGAATTAAAATTGTTGCGGCGTTTTACAGAACAGGAGATTAAAAAGGATCTTGAATCTGCCCTAGGAGTAGCTGCGGTAAAGGTGAGTGGTGGACTTGAAGATGAGATACAGGTCCTGGTAGATCAAGAGAGGGCAGCACAGCTCAATTTATCCTTGCAGGGATTAGTTCAACAACTTCAGGCAGAAAATGTAAATCTTTCCGGAGGACGACTCAAGGAAGAAACCTATCAGTACCTGATTCGTACCCTGAATCAGTTTAAAACTGTAACAGAAATCGGTAATGTAATTGTTTCCTCAAATGAGGGCAAGCAGGTATATTTAAGAGACATTGCAGAAGTGAAAAAGGGTTTTAAAGAGCGACAGGCAATCACCAGGCTAAATGGTAAAGAGGCAGTAGAGATTGCCATTTACAAAGAAGGAGATGCAAATACAGTAGCAGTATCCCGTGCGGTTATGCAAAGGCTAAACCGGATTCGTTCAAAACTGCTGTCCAATACTGAACTGATAAAAGTATATGATCAATCAACCTTTATAACTCAAGCTGTTAATGAAGTAATCCAGGCTGGAATAATCGGAGGAATTCTGGCAGTAATCATTCTCTATTTTTTTCTGAGAAATTTTTATACTACAGTTATTATTTCTCTCTCAATACCTGTTTCTGTTATTGCCACCTTTAACCTCATGTATGGTACGGACTTGACCCTGAACATCATGTCTTTAGGGGGTATTGCTCTAGGTATTGGTATGCTCCTGGACAATTCCATTGTTGTTTTGGAAAATATTGCCCGCCATCGAGAAAAAGGCAAAAATGTTCTGCAAGCAGCTCGGGATGGTGCTTCAGAAGTGAGTACAGCAGTCATTGCCTCTACTTTAACTACAGTTGCAGTTTTTTTCCCTTTGGTTTTTGTCAAGGGGATTGCAGGACAACTCTTTCGAGATCAGGCGTTAACTGTTACTTTTGCTCTATTAGCATCACTGGTTGTAGCCCTTACCCTAATTCCCATGCTTGCTTCTCTTCAATCAGCTAAAAAATCTCTGATAGAACAAAAATCAAAGCGGCATCCCCAAACAAAGATAGGGAGAGTAATGAATTCAATCCAGCACTTTATTTTTGTGACTACACCTTCTATGATAATAAAAATAATAATATCATTTGCCAGAATAATAGCTCGGTCTATGGGTTTTTTAATCTCACCCCTGGTTAAAGGATTTCACAGAATCTACCAAGGTCTGGAGAAAAACTACCCTCCTTTCTTGCAGAAAGTTCTATTAAAACCAGGAATAGTTATTACCACTGCACTTCTTTTATTCCTATTTAGTCTTTATCTGGTTTCTACTCTGGGAGTGGAATTAATTCCCCAACTCTCTCAGGGGGAATTCATAGTCGAGTTTAAACTTCCACCTGGTACTCCTCTGACTCAGACTGATGAGGCAATTCACCAAATACAAAAGTATGCTGAGGATGTTCAGGGTATTGCTACAACCTTCTCAGTGGCAGGTACCGGAAATCGTATGGATGCAAATCCTGAGCAGGGTGGAGAAAACTGGGGAGACTTAAATATAATGATGGAAAGTGGATTCCATAAAAAAGATGAAGAACGAATTACCGAACAGATTCGCATTAAGCTTCAGACTCTTCCGGCTGTTCAATACAAGTTTTCCCGGCCTACTCTTTTCAGTTTTAAAACTCCGGTGGAGATTCAGGTAGCTGGATATAATCTGGATTATCTAAAAACAATCAGCGGGGATATTGCTGAAAAACTTCAGACATCGGAACGTTTTGCTGATGTTAAGTCAAGTATGCAGACTGGACACCCTGAGATTCAAATACGATTTGATCGTGAACGGGCCGCAGCTTTGGGATTGGTGGTATATCAAATTGCCGACCGGGTAGTAAGTAAAGTACGCGGTGATGTGGCATCCCGGTATTCATGGCGGGATCGAAAAATTGATATTCTGGTACGTACCAGAGAACAGGATCGGAATTCAGTTGATAAGATTGGACAACTTATTGTAAATCCGGAAAGTAAGCATCCTGTTCCTCTGAAAGCAGTAGCGGAGATAATTGAAAATATCGGACCAGGAGAGATCCGCCGAAGTGATCAGGAAAGGATTGCACTGGTTACTGCAAATCTCAATTTTGGCGATCTGGGGACTGCCATCCGTGAGATCAATATGGTATTGAGTAAGATTAATATTCCCAGAGATATGAATATACGACTCACTGGACAAAGCCAAGAAATGTCTGTTTCTTTTAAATCTCTTCAGTTTGCCCTTCTTCTGGCAGTATTTTTAGTTTATTTGGTCATGGCATCCCAATTTGAGTCATTTCTTCACCCTTTTGTCATACTTTTTACCATCCCTTTGGCTTTAATTGGTGCTGTACTGGCTTTGTGGATTACCGGATGTACTCTCAGTGTGGTGGTATTTATCGGGATGATACTTTTAGCTGGAATTGTGGTAAATAATGCCATTGTTCTCATAGATCTAATCAATAAATTACGTAATCGAGGACTTAAGAAAATGGAGGCAATTGTAGAAGGTAGCAGATCCAGGTTACGTCCCATTCTTATGACCACCTTGACTACGGCTCTGGGTCTTTTACCTTTAGCGCTGGGTTTCGGCAAAGGAGCTGAGGTGCGGTCTCCTATGGCAATCACTGTAATTGGAGGATTAACCGTGTCTACCTTATTGACCTTAGTGGTAATTCCGGTTGTGTATCATCTGGTAGATCGAAAGGAATAAGATGAGTCTCACTCAGTCAAGTTTAAAACGACCGGTGACAACAGTAATGATTTTTGTCTGTTTTATGGCCATCGGCATTATTGTCAGTCAACTTCTACCACTGGAGTTCTTTCCGGATTTAGATGTTCCTTTTATCAATATTCAGATACCTTACCCTAATTCCACTCCGGAAGAGATTGAAAGAGAGATTACCAGACCGGCAGAGGAAGTTTTGGCAACAATTAGTGGAATTAAAAAGATGACCTCTAATACAGGTGAAAACAGCTGCAATATAAACTTGGAATTCGACTGGGGTATTGATGCAAATATTAAAGCTCTGGAAGCAAAAGAAAAACTGGATGGAGTGCGGCATCAGTTTCCGGATGATCTGGAACGGTTTTATGTACGTAAATTCTCTACCTCGGATATGTCAATAATGACCCTGCGTCTATCCAGTAATCGGGATTTATCCGATTCTTATGAGATGCTGGATCGCAACCTGAAAAAAAGAATCGAGCGTATCGACGGAGTCTCCAAAGTGGAAATGTACGGGGTGGAGAAAAAAGAAATCCGTATTCTTCTCAACAAAGACAGGCTTATAGCCTATAATGTTGATATAAACAGATTGACCCAAATTCTCAGCAGAAGTAATTTTATGGTTACAGCCGGCAAAATCACCGATGCGGATAAACGTTTTGTGGTTCGCCCTCTGGGTGAAATTCAGACTATCGAAGATATCGGAGAAGTCATTGTTACAGATAATAATATTCGACTCAGAGATATTGCTGAGATTACCTACAGGCAGCCTAAACTGGATTACGGACGTCATTTAGACCGTAAATATGCTATTGGTCTGGATGTTTATAAAGAAGCAGGAGCAAATACGGTTGAGGTTACTGAAGGAGTAAAAAAAGAAATTGAGGAAATTGGAAAGCTGGATGAGATGCGGGGAATTCGGATTTTTTTTATGGATGATTTAGGTGAAGGGATCGTCAGCTCTCTGAATGAACTGTTAAAATCCGGTCTATTAGGAGGTTTATTAGCTGTTATCGTTCTTTTTTTCTTTCTGCGTCGGATTTCTACCACCTTCATGGTTGCTATTGCCGTACCTTTTTCACTTTTAATTACCCTTGCTTTTCAATATTTTCTGGGAGTATCGCTGAATATACTCTCCATGATGGGTTTGATGCTGGCAGTGGGCATGTTGGTGGATAATGCCGTGGTGGTCACGGAATCTATTCACCGTCATCAGCTGCAGCATGAGAATAAAGAAAAAGCCATCCGAGTGGGGGTTCAGGAAGTTGCCCTGGCCATTACGGCAGGCACGCTGACCACGGCTATTGTTTTTCTTCCCAATATTGTCAATTCCAATGATGAAATAGCAATCTATCTGAAACATGTTTCCATAACTCTTTGTATTGCTTTGGGTACTTCCCTGATTTTAGCTCAAACCATCATTCCTCTGCTGGTTGCCAGAGTAAAACCTCCTGATCCCAATAAGAGAAATAAAATTGTTGATGCACTTATCCTGAAATACAGCCGGGTAATCGACTGGTCTTTGAAACACCGGGGAGTTACGGTTTTGGTGATACTGATTTTACTGTTCAGTATAGCGGTTCCCATATCCCTGGTAGAAATGAATATGTTTGATGAACCGAGTGATCGGAAAATTTATCTCCGTTATCATATCAACAGTGCCTATACAGTGGAGAAGGTAGAATCAGTAGTGGACCTTTATGAAGATTACTTATTTGAGAACCAGAGTGAGTTTGAGATCAATTCTGTGTATACCTATTACACCGGGGATTATGCCATGTCCACCATTCTTCTGGAAAAAGGGGATAAAGCCAATAAGTCCATGAATGACATTGAAAAGCTTATTCGGGACAGTCTTCCTCAACATCCCATAGCCAGACCCAGTTTTGAGCGGAGCTCAACTACTGGAAGAGATGAATCCATACGGGTTCAGCTTATTGGCAAATCCTCAGAAGAGTTGGCAGGACTTTCCCGCCAGGTTGCCTGGTCTCTTTCCCGGATTCAGGGATTAAAGGATGTACGCTCTGAAGCGGAAACCGGGAAAAAGGAAGTCCAGGTAGTGGTTGACCGCCAGCGGGTGCAGCAGGTTGGTCTTTCTACCCGGCAGGTCGCTCAGGTGATTACGGCTGCCATGCGGGGTATCAGACTGCGGCGGTTCCGGGGAGAGTATGGAGAAATTGATATGCGGCTTTCTTTTCAGGCAGAAGATCAGCAGACCATAGAGGATCTAAAAAACGTTCCCTTGTTTACTCAGGATGGAACCCGGTTGAAACTTGCCTCTTTAGCGGATTTTACCATTAAGCGGGGTCCGGTTAATATACACCGGGAGAATCGCACTACTGCCATGGGGGTGGAAGCCTATCTTGACGGGATATCCATGTCTGATGCCCGCAGGTATATCAGTCAGGTGCTTTCCAATTATCAGTTTCCGGCCGGATATACCTGGAATTACGGAGAAAGTTTTTCTTATGAGGATGAGGCTTTTAATTCCATGCTCATGAATCTGCTCCTGGCCTTGGCCCTGATATACTTTCTCATGGCAGCCCTGTTCGAATCTCTTCTTTATCCAGCTGCTATCTGGACTCAGATTATTTTTTCGGTGGTGGGAGTGTATTGGTTTTTTCTGATTACCGGCACTCAAATGACCATTATGGGTATGATTGGCATCCTTATTCTTATCGGAGTAGTAGTGAACAATGGGATTGTGCTTATCGATTATGTAAATCAGCTGCGTCATAAAGGATTGAAACGCCATGAAGCTATAGTAGAGGCAGGCAAGGCCCGGCTGCGGCCTATTTTAATGACAGCAGGCACTACTGTATTGAGTCTGCTTCCCCTGTGTGTAGTTACCACTGAAATCGGGGGCAACGGCCCCCCTTATTTCCCCATGGCCCGGGCCATGGTAGGCGGTTTAACCTTTTCCACGGTTATCACCCTTCTGGTTCTGCCTACAATCTATGTTTTATTAGATGATCTCAGAGCCTGGGCACAGAGAGTTGTTGCTGTTGCTACTCAGCCTTTGAGAAAACAAATTTGATGTAGATATTTTAGTGATGATATGGTGTGGGATTTGATCGTGCTAGGGTTGTATTGTCTCCCAGAGGCTGAGCCTCTGCGAGACTGAGGGACTGATATTTTGGTGGTTGGTGTGTTGGCTATAAATTGGAGGGATACCTACCTTACATGATAATTTGTTTTTATAAACAACCTGATTATCTGTCCGCACTTAACGAAAGGGAGATTGCCAATGCTCTTCTCCATCCTGAAACTTTCCTTCTTTATCATCCGTAAATAAAGATAATACTATTAGAATCCCGAAAGGAGAACATCATGAAACGAAGATCCATCAACTTTATGTTTGTACTCGTAAGTATGATTCTCATCACAGACCTGTACGCCCAGAACCTGAATCAGAAAATTGACGAAGTCGTAGATGCTTATGTCAAACTAGAACAGTTTTCAGGCACCATTCTCGTGGCAAAAGATGGCAAACCCATCTATACCCGGGCCGTGGGTTTTGCAGACAGGGACCATGGTGTAAAAAACACAATGGACACCAAGTTCAATATCGGCTCCATTGGCAAGACCATTACTGGCACTGCCATCATGCAGCTGGTGGAAAGGGGGGAAATCGAACTCACAGACCCGGCCTCTCAATATCTCACAGGCTTCCCTCACGGGAACGGAATCACCATCCATCATCTCCTCTCCCATACCTCGGGCCTGTACAATTACATGGGCAATCCCGATTACCAGACCAAAATGTTCACCTTGCGGAGTGTGAAAGACATTCTCCCCCTGATTTACGATCAGGAACTTGTATTTGACAAACCGGGATCTCAGTACTCTTATTCCAATTCCGGCATCGTGTGCTTGGGCGCCATCATTGAGAATGTCACAGGTCAGACCTACCCGGCCTATATCCAGGAGCACATTCTGGATCCTCTGGGCATGAAAAACACTGGCATCAACTTCCTGGACCAGATCGTTGAAAACCGTGCTGTTGGATACAGCAAACTGCCCACGGGCCAGTTTATAAGAAATGTGTTCAGCATGCCCCCTGCCAGTGCAGACGGCGGCCTGGAAACCACGGTGTGGGACCTGCTTAAATTCGATCAGGCCCTGTACAAGGACAAACTCATCAGCACAGAATCCAAAAACAAGATGTTCACGCCCAATCTTGCCAATTACGGATACTGCTGGAGAATCACAGAGAAATACGGTAACACCATCATTTCCCACGGTGGCGGTGCACCCGGCGTGAGTGCCAGTTTTTCGAGATACCTCAACGACAAGTATACCATCATCACCCTTTCCAACAATGACGCCGACCGAGGCAGCCTGGCCCGGACCATTGAAGCCCTCGTTTTCGGTGGGGAATACAACCTGCCCCGACCCCTTCTTGCGGAATTTCTATACCAGCAAATGCAGGGAGACAATTTCAATGATTTTATCAAGAACTTCCAATCCATTCTAGATAAAAATGGGTATAGCGTCAACAACAGCAATATCCTGAATTATTTCGGATATAATCTTTTAAGCGCTAATAAAATAAATATGGCCATTGCTATTTTCAAACTTAACATCGACCTATTCTCCAACGAAGCCAATCCCTACGACAGTCTGGGCGACGCGTACCTGCAAAAAGGTGACCATGAATTGGCAAAAAAGGCCTTCCAAAAAGCCCTGGCCATTGATCCGAATTTTTCCAGTTCCAAAGAAAAACTTGAAAAACTCATGGAAAAACCTTAGTATATCCTATCTTTGTCTGGAAATCCATTGTTACTTATAACCATAAACGCCGATATATTAATTTTAACTATTAAATTCCCGCTGAAGTATATGATAGGTTACAATAAAAACTGTCAACTTTTTCAGGACGGCACCGAGAAAAGAATATTTATAAATTATTCAATAGAGAATTAGTGAAGTGGTTAATACCTACCATCCCGGAAGCTTGAAGTTTCCGGGAAGAAAATCGATCAAGTCAATAAGAAAAAAACCTCCCCAGGATTAGAATTCTTGAGGAGGTTTATTGATACTACAGTAGCCGGATGAGGCTGTTGTGATTAGGTTATTTACCCTTTCGGATATAAATGTCACCATTAAAGTTACTGAATTGAAATTCAGGGCCGCCGCCGTTAATGGTTCCATAGAAGGATTCTTCGATGCGGATGCGGTAGGTTCCCTCTTTATTCTGTTTATTTTCTTCGATTATCTGACGGGGTTTATTCATTTTCTGAATCTCAAAATCACTGTATACATCACCCTGGTTATTCTTGATTTTTACAGTAGCGTTCACGGTTGAGGGCAGGGTGAGATCGATGTCGCCATTCAGGTTGGAGAAAGACATGGGCTTATCAGGTGTAACCTTATTAAGAGTAATTTTCATGTCATCATTAAGAGCATGAGCTATCACTGATCCGGAAACATTCAGTACGGTTACGCTGCCGTTAACGTTATGGATATCCAAGTCACCAGTGACATTTTCAACTTTAATATCGCCATTATTTACACATTTGAGTTCCAGGGAGGTATGTTGCGGTACCCGTATATCAACATCTATAGTGCGTGCCCAGGAATCAGTTTCAATGGAAATATTATTATCATCTTCTTCTACGGTAAGAGAAGAGCTGTGTACGGGAATACGAAACATGCCTTTGGATTTTTCGGTTCTGGATTCTTCTGAGATTTTTTTGGTTTTAGTTTTTGCCTCAATAATTACCTCCTGACCATCATATCCGGTAACTGTAATGCCTCCATTAACCAATCCGCATTCCACATAGGCAGGTTTTGTGGGATCACTTAATTTTACTACCACCCGATCTGTTGGATCTGTCTGAGCCTGTATAGACACCACTGTAATCAGGATCAATAAAAATCCCCAGAGTATTATTTTTGTTGACTTCATAGTATTACTCCTTTCATAATTTTTTATATTTTTAATTTATTTTTTTACTATTATCTATGTTTCAATATAAACATATCCCCATTGAATCCTTTCATTTTGATCTTGGGACCACCTTTTCCTGCTCTGACTCCACAGAGATGTCCTGCTTTATATACGGTTTTTCCATTTTTTTCAACTGTAGAAAAATGTTCAGCAGGGAGATAACTAACCGGATAATCAGAGAAAATTTCACCATTGAAGGTTTTCAGATAGAAATCTGCTGAAAGCTTTGGTTGAAAATAGAGTTTAACTTCCCCATTTAAAGAACCAAAGCAGCAGTCAGTCCTGGGATTTTTGATAAATTGAAGAGAGACATCTCCGTTGACAGCATATGCTTCTCCGGATCCTTGCAAATTCTTCATGTCAATACCGGAATTAACATTGTGTACATCAAAGTCACCTTGAATATTATGCACAACAATGTCTCCGTTCATAACTGTTTTAAGATCAATTGAGGTATAAAAGGGTACCTTTAATATAAAATCATATATCACCTGATAATGTCTTTTATTCCATTGGTGGTTTCTATATCTATGTTCCTTACAGCGAAAAGGACCATTCACATATAATTCAATAAAATCTTTCTCTTGGGTAATATCCAGAGAAATTTCTTTTAGGGCATACTGCAGTTGCTCCTGGGAGCGGGCCTGAATGGTTTTTTGAACTGTGAGTTCAATACTGTTACCCTTATATCCAGTCACTGAGACAGAACCCCAGATATTGTCTACAATCAGCCAATTTCCATCTTTCTCCTGAGCGAAGGTAAAAGTTTTCTGAATGGTCTCCTTTTTTTCTATAGTATATACATCTGTAGAACTGGTTAATCCATAAGAGGGTAACAGAAAATTAATGAAAATAATTAAAGGCATGATATTCTCCTTATATTTGATTTTTGAATTTTTTTTCAGCATAGGCCTTAACTTCGGGATTGATCTGTTCATTGCGTATTAGATAGTTAATAACTTCCGCTGCAGTTTCTTTTTTCCTTTCAGCAAGAAGATCGATGAGAGAAATTTGAACCAAGGGAGAAGATTGTTGAATAAGTGATTGTTCAATTTTTTTCTGAATATGATTGCGATCTAAAAACCGTTCCAGAGCATCTACAGCTGCTAATCGGACATTTACATTAGGATCAGAGTTAAGAGTCTGAATCAATGCTGTGAGCACAGTTTGCTCAGGATTATTTATACGATTAATATAGGTGATTCCTTTAAGTCGATCAACAGATTCATTCTTGTCGAGTAGAGTAAGGGATACCACCTGGTTCAGATTTTTGACTTTTTGTCTCAATTCAGATATTTCTTTTTGTTGAAACTTTAGAGATGTCAAATAAGAGCCAAGGATAAGACCTATGGTTATAAAGAGTAAGGCAAATCCGTATTGTGTAACTGGACGGTAAATTATCAATTGAGTAATATTGTTTTTTATACGGTTTATCAGTGATGGTGTATTCTGTTGCCCTGTGGTTGTTTTCATCTTATTAAGCATGGTGTGGAATCGAATCCTTAGTTCTGGAGAAGGTTCTATTTCAGGTAAATTTCCCAGCTTTTTCCATACTATTTCCAATTGTTTTGCCTCATGTCTACACTGGACGCAGTCTTTAAGATGTATTTTCATATTCTTAATCAATTTTTTATCACTTTGTCCAGTTATAAAGTCAATTAGTTGTTTCCGGCATTGTGAACATTTCATGTTATTTCCTCTCCACTTAAATCTTTATAAATTGTTGCAAGATCTTTCAAGGCTGAATGAACTCGAGCCTTGATTGTACCGAGCTTACACCCCATAACTTTGGCAATTTCTTTATATTTCATATTTTCGAATCTACTCAATAATAATACTTCTCTTTTTTTATGAGGAAGCATTGAAAGTGCCTGGTGCAAAAGTTGATTTTGATGATTTTTTTCAATCTTTTCTTCAGGTCCCTGTTCCGGGCTTTTTATATTTTCTGTAGATTGTAAAGAATCTGTTTTTAATTTCTTTTTACGGTAATGGGTATAAAATGCACTTCTGGCAACTGAGAACATCCAGGTAGTAAAAGCACCATCACCCCGGTAGGTATGTCTATATTTTAACATTCTGTAGAAAACTTCCTGTACCAAATCTTCGCTTGTTTGAGGATCCCCTGTCTGGCGCAGGAAAAAATTCAATAATTTTTTATGGTGTCTTTCAAAAATCACTTCCATTTTTTGTAATTCTCCATTACGAACAGCTATCATGATTTCGTTATCTTGAGATTTCAATAAATTTTCACCTTTTTTTCTTGTTCATTAATGTATACACATCGATTATTAAAAGGTTGTCCTAAATATACAATTTTTTAATAGAAAATAATCTTAACAAATTATCGCTTTTTTAATATATACAATTTATTGATTAATCAGAAATTGTTGGATTTTTTACTTGATTAATATAGTATAATCTGTTATTATAAACCGGATGAATTAAACTATGGATAATAATAATGAAAAATAAAATTTTTAAAATTTTTCTTTTTATAATAATCATCAGTTGGATTTTTTCAGTATATTCACAGGATAATTCCTTGTCCTGGGATATGGGTGAGGAGTTGACTTACAAGGTTAAATGGGCTTTTATACGTTTAGGTACTTTAAGACTGTTTATTTCTGATACCCTCAGAATTAATAACCAGAAAGTCTTCCACATAAAATGCTACATTGACTCAAATCCCACGCTTTTCTTTGTCAGTTATCACACTGTGGCTGAAACATTTTTCAGCAAAGATCTTGAAGTTCACTATTTTACTTATATTGAAGAAGATGAAGGTATTACCTATCAGGCAGAGTACAGACTTGATCATTCCAAAGGGCTGGTTACAATTGAATTGACAGATACTAGTAATGCTGACCATAAAATAAGTAAAGTAACTCCTTTTTCAGGAAAAGTACAGGATGGTACTTCTCTCATTTATTATGCTCGGGCACATGCTGGAAAGACAGAGATTGATACAGTGAAATATCTGGCGGATGATGGGCAGGATAATGTCACAATACATTTTCAAGGGAAGGGTGATTCACTTAAGGTTGGAGCTTTTAAAAATAAACTTCCTACTTATTATCTTGAAGGTCAGGTATATAATAAAGGGATGGCTGGACTCTCGGGTGACTTTAAAGGGTGGTTTTCAGCAGATAGCAAGAGGTTGCCCTTAAAGGCTAAAATGAAAGTATTTATTGGTTCTGTATCTCTTAAGTTGGAAGAATATAAAATAAAAAAATAATGATATCCATCCTACATAACTCATACCTTTTCATTTTTAAAAAAAGAAATCACTTACATTTTTTCAAATTTAACCTACCAGTGTATTTTTTCGTATTACCGAATATCAGGAATTAATTTTGTAAATATTTAAATAAGTTACTATTGTAATATCCTACTCACAAATGATAACTTATTAAAGGAATTAATGTCTATTAGTTAAAGGGAAAATTATCCTTCAATCCTTTTTTTTAAAATAAAGTTTTCATAATAAAGAATTGAATAAAAATAATTTTTTTAAAAAAGACAGTAAACCTTTTTTAAAAAATGAAGTCTAAATAAATAGAGAGGCTGATAATACTTTGAAGTTTGGCTGATCAATACCTGGATCATGGTCCAGGTCATTTTTTAGACCATGATTCTTTGTCTAACCCATTAAGGAGGATGAAATGAAACGTATAATCCTTTTTTCTTTAGTAGGTTTTCTTTTTCTAACTTTCAGTTCGGTTGAGGCGGACATCGAGAAAAAAAAATATAAAACCTATAAGATTAATTATCAGATAGTAATTGATGGACTGATGAATGAAAAAGCCTGGGAACTGGTTGACTGGGGTGAAGATTTTACCCAGAGAAAACCCTATGATGGAAAACAGCCATCCCAGAAAACAGCATTTAAGATTTTATTTGATGATAATAATCTTTATGTGTTTATCCGTGCTTTTGATACAGATCCAGATAAAATTTCTACCATACTATCCCGAAGAGACTACTTTACTGGTGATATGGTGGAGATCAATATTGACAGTAATCATGATCAGCAAACAGCATTTTCTTTTACTGCTATGGCATCCGGAGTTAAGGGTGAAGAGGCTATATCAAAGGATGGTAATAACTGGGACAGTAGCTGGGACCCGGTATGGTATCTGAAAACCTCCCGGGATGAACGAGGGTGGAATGCTGAAATGAGGATTCCTTTCAGCCAGCTCAGGTTTGCTAAAAAGGATGAACATGTTTGGGGTATTCAGATTATGAGACATCTCTTTAGAAAAGAGGAACGTTCCCTATGGCAGTATATTCCCCAGGATGCACCGGGATATATTCATCTATTTGGAGAACTTCATGGTATAAAAAATATAAAACCGCGGCATCAGATTGATCTCCTCCCTTATACTGTAGGCAGGTCTCAATTTTTTGAAAAAGAGCCGGGTAATCCTTATGCAGATGGAAGTTTGAGTAATATTTCAGCAGGACTGGATGGAAAGATAGGTATTACCAGTGATCTAACTCTTGATTTTACCCTGAATCCTGATTTTGGCCAAGTAGAAGCAGATCCTTCTGTGGTTAATCTTACTGCTTTTGAAACCTACTATAATGAGCGAAGACCTTTTTTTATTGAGGGTAAAAATATCTATGAATTCCGTCCTTCTAATGTTATTGTGATAAATGATTTTGGAAGTGATAATCTTTTTTACTCTCGGCGTATCGGAAGAGCTCCTCAATATTATCCTGACTTGAATGATAATGAGTGTGCAGATGTACCTGAGGCCACAACCATTTTAGGTGCTTTTAAATTATCAGGAAAAACAAAAGACGGCATTTCCATTGGTATTTTAGAAAGTATTACTGCAAAAGAAAATGCAGAGATTGCTTATTTTGATGAGAGAAGTAAACAGACCGTTGAACCAATGACCAATTATATTGTGGGACGGCTCCAGAAGGATTTTAACCAGGGTAAGACCATATTAGGTGGTATGATTACAGCTGTGAATAGAAACATTACCAGTGAGCAATTGAATTTTCTTCATAGAGCAGCCTATACGGGGGGATTTGATTTTATGCATAGTTGGAAAGATAGAATCTATTACATTGGTATAAAAGGAATATTCAGTCATGTTCAGGGAGATGAGGCAGCAATTTATAGGACTCAAACCGCATCTGCCAGATATTTCCAGCGTCCAGATGCTAGTCATCTTTCTTTGGATTCTTCCCGGACTTCTTTATCAGGATATGGGGGTACAATCAAGTTAGGCAAAAAGGGAAGCGGTCGTATTCGTTTTGAATCCAGTCTCACTTTACGATCACCAGGACTTGAATTAAATGATATTGGATATATACGCAATTCGGATGTAATTCATCATGGTACCTGGATGGGATACTACATCAGGGAGCCCTTTAGCATTTTTCGCAATTTTTATCTTAATCTAAACTACTGGCTGCTTTGGAATTTTAATCAAGAGCTTCTCTCCAAACACCTGAATATGAATTTTAATAACCAGTTTAAAAATTACTGGTACCTTAATGGATCCCTTACCTATAATTTTGAATCTTTTTCTCCTACCTTTCTCAGAGGTGGTCCTTCCTTTATTGAACCTAGTAATTGGAGTCTTTCCTTAAATGTCAACTCAGACAGCAGGAAAAAATTCTACTATAATTTCGGCAGATGGTTTAGAATAGGTGATAGTAATAGCAGTATGGCTATCAGTTATTGGTGTGGCTGTACTTTCCGTCCCAGCAATGCCGTTACCTTTTCCATTTATCCGGAATACGACTATAGCAGAAATAAGCTCCAGTATATGAGTCAAGTTGATATGGAAGAGAATTCCAGGTATATTTTTGCCAAGATAGACCAAAAAACTGTAGGGATTTCTCTGAGATTAAGTTATACCATTACACCGAATTTAACTATTCAATATTATGGACAGCCCTTTATTTCAGCCGCAGAGTATTCAGACATTAAAAGAATTACCAATCCTCGGGCTGAAAAATTTGCTGACAGGTTTCACACTTTTACTTCAGATGAAATTGAGTTCAATCAGGAAGAGGAAACCTATTCAATTGATGAAGACCGTGATGGGAATATAGATTATAGCATTGATTTCCCGGATTTTAATTTCAGACAGTTTCTTTCCAATCTGGTGGTACGGTGGGAATATCAACCCGGATCAACTCTTTACCTTGTCTGGAGCCAGAATAGAACAGGAAGTATTGTAGATGGTAGATTTGCTTACCAAAATGATATGCACGATTTATTCAGTATACATCCTCATAATGTATTTCTTATTAAGTTTAATAGACTTTTTTCATTATAGTTAATAACAGTTAGTACAAAAATTATATAATTCTTCTTCTACTCTCCTTTAAGAGCAGGGACTCTACATGCTTTTTTTATTGTTGAATTTATTTACCACTGTATATTGTATTCTTTAGGCTGCTTTTCTCATATGTGCTTAGAGAAAAGCATAGAGAATATATTTTTGTCAAGATAATGATCATATTGACAGATAGCTAACCCCATTCCTAGTCCAGTAGAATAATAATGCTTACCTAAAACAATCAAATTGTTAAAAAACTGAGAAAATAGAAAAAATTAGTGAAGTAATATTAATACTTGACATTTAGAAGAAAAATTAATATAATAAGAGTCAACTTAAAATATAAGGTTAAAATAATTTTAATAAAATTTTATAAAAACTAGTTGCTAATTTTATAATTTTTTGATTTTTGGAGGGTGAAAATGGCTGTAAAAGTAGGTATTAATGGATTTGGCCGAATTGGCCGCTTAGTGTTTCGGGGTGCTCATAAAAGGGATGATGTGGAAGTGTTGGCAGTAAACGATATTACAGATGCAAAAACACTTGCCCATCTATTAAAATATGATTCTGTACATGGCAGATTCGAGGGATCTGTTAAAGCAGGAGACAATGCATTAATTGTTGACGGAAAAGAGGTGAAAGTATTAGCAGAAAAAGATCCGGGAAATCTTCCCTGGAAAGATATGGGAGTTGAGGTCGCAGTAGAATCTACTGGAGTTTTTAGAAAAAGGGAACAGATTGCAGGTCATCTGAAAGCAGGAGCACGAAAAGTACTGCTTTCTGTCCCTGCCAAAGATAAAATAGATGCCACAATTGTTCTTGGAGTGAATGATGAAGATCTCAAACCAGAACATGAGATTGTATCCAATGCTTCCTGTACTACAAATTGTCTAGCTCCAGTTGCAAAAGTTCTCCATGAATCATTTGGGGTAAAGAAAGGATTAATGACAACTATACATGCGTATACAAATGACCAAAGAGTTCTTGATACTCCCCATAAAGACCTTAGAAGAGCACGGGCATCTGCAGTGTCCATGATCCCTACAACTACGGGTGCTGCTATAGCAACCGGCAAGGTATATCCGAAGTTGGAAGGCAAGTTGAATGGAATGGCTGTCCGGGTTCCAGTATGTGATGCTTCTTTGGTTGATTTGGTAGCAGAATTAGAGAGAGATGTTACCCTGGACCAAGTCAAGGATGCTTTTAAAAAGTATGCTGATGGTCCAATGAAAGGAATTTTGGAATATTGTGAAGATCCTATAGTTTCTGTAGATATAATCGGAAATTCCCATTCCAGCATTTTTGATAGTGAGGCTACAATGTTATTAGATTCTAATATGATTAAAGTTATATCCTGGTATGATAATGAATGGGGATATTCCTGCAGAATGATTGATCTCATAGTGAGAATGGCAGGAATGTAGTAATGAAAAAGTTATCAATAAAAAATATTGATATTACCACCAAATCTGTATTAATGCGGGTAGATTTCAATGTACCTCTAGATGAAAATCAGAATGTCACTGATGACAAAAGGATAAGAGCAGCATTACCTACAATTAACTATGCTGTTGATAAGGGCGCGCGATTGGTTTTGATGTCTCATCTTGGTCGGCCTAATGGCAAGGTTATTCCTGAAATGAGCTTGAAACCTGCGGCAAAAATACTGGAAAAGTTATTAGGAAAGCCAGTTACATTTGTTGAAGATTGTATTGGTCCTGAGGTGGAAAATGCTGTAAAAAAATTGAAGGATGGTGAAATTTTAGTACTTGAAAATCTAAGGTTTCATAAAGAGGAAAAAGAAAACAATCCTAAGTTCGCCAAACAATTAGCCCAGTGGGGTGATATATATATAAATGATGCTTTTGGATCTGCTCATAGAGCTCATGCTTCTACAGAGGGAGTTACCCACTTTTTCAACAAGTGTGCTGCCGGATTTTTAATGGAAAAAGAAATTGATTATCTCGATAATGTTATTACCAATCCAGATAAACCATTTACAGCAATCTTGGGTGGTGCCAAGATAGCTGATAAAATACCTGTGATTAAAAATATTATTGATAGAGTTGACAATATTGTTATTGGCGGTGGTATGATGTTTACTTTTTTTAAAGCTGAAGGAATGG
Organism: uncultured bacterium; assembly: GCA_964442615.1. GTDB lineage: Bacteria > Zhuqueibacterota > QNDG01 > QNDG01 > CAYUAG01 > CAYUAG01. The sequence continues at coordinate 7,515 of CAYUAG010000038.1, read as the reverse complement.
AAATAGGTGATTCTCTCTTAGATGAATCAAGCCTTGAGTTTGTTGGAGAAATGCTGAAAAATTATAAGAAGTTTGTTCTCCCTGTGGACTGTGTTATTTCTGACTCTTTTAATCCTAAAAATCGTACTATTGGAAGCATAAAAGTTGTTTCTATAGATAGTATTCCTTCTGGATGGATTGGATTGGACATAGGTCCAAAGTCTATAGAGAAATTTTCGAGCATTTGTACAGAGTCTAAAACAGTAGTATGGAATGGTCCTATGGGTGTCTTTGAGATAGAAGAGACTTCTAAAGGGACATTAGAGATAGCTAAGATATTAGCAGAAGCCACAAAAAAGGGAACAGTTACCATAATCGGAGGTGGTGATTCAGCTTCTGCAGTTAAAAAGGCTGGGGTTGTATCTGAAATGTCACATGTTTCAACCGGAGGTGGTGCTTCTTTGGAATTATTACAGGGCAAGGCTCTTCCTGGTGTTGAAGCTTTAACTGATCAAGATTAAAATGAAGAGGATATAGAATGAGGACTTATTTTATTGCAGGGAACTGGAAGATGAATAATACTTTTGGAGAGGTAAATATTTTACTATCGAAATTAAAAAAATTATTAGCTGATGTAAGTGCGATTGATATAGCTGTTTGTCCTCCTTATCCATATTTATCTTTAGCTGTAGAGATCCTGAAAGATACAGAAATAACAGTAGGTGCACAAAATATGGCTTGGGAGAAAAGCGGTGCTTACACCGGAGAAGTTTCTCCAGATATGTTAAAAGATGTTGGATGCAGGTATGTTATTTTAGGACATTCAGAAAGAAGAAAATATTTTGCTGAAGATGATGAGTTTATAAATAAAAAAATAAAATTAGCTATCTCATCAGGACTAAATCCAATTGTGTGTGTTGGAGAAACTTTGCAACAGAGAGAAAATAAAGAAACTGAACATGTTATTAAATCTCAAATTGAAGGTTGTTTAAGAGGATTATTATATCGAGAAATTAGAGAATTGACAATTGCCTATGAACCTATATGGGCAATCGGAACAGGGAAAACAGCTACTCCTGACCAGGCTCAGCAGGCACATCAAATGATCAGGGACTGGATCAAGAGAGAGTATGATGGGGATATTGCTGAATCAATACGTATTCAATATGGGGGTAGTGTAAAACCAAATAATGCTGAGCAATTACTCTCACAAGTGGATATTGACGGAGCATTAGTAGGAGGAGCGAGTTTAGACGCAGAAAGTTTTGCCGGAATTATTAAATCAACTTAGATAGATACGAGGTATAATTAATGATTACAATATTGACAATTTTGCATATTTTAATTTGTATTTTTTTGGTTGTAAGTATTCTATTACAGTCAAGTAAAGGGGGAGGATTAGCCGGAATGTTTGGAGGGGGAGGTATGGGAGCCTTAGGAGGAAGAGGAACAGCAACATTTTTAGCAAGAGTTACAATGTGGCTGGGGATTGGTTTTGCTTCTACTGCAATCCTGATAGGACTTATTAGGAAAGGAACTAAATCAGAACAAAAAAGTATGGTTCAGCAGGTAATGGAAAGTGAACAAGATAGAGCTTCTACTCCTGCGGCAATATTGCCTGAGGCTGCAGGAAGTGGAGAAAACCAGGATACAGAAGAGATACCCATGGGAGAAGAACAGTAATTTTTTTGCCGAAGTGGTGGAACTGGTAGACACGCTGTCTTGAGGGGGCAGTACTCGTAAGGGTGTGGGGGTTCGAGTCCCCCCTTCGGCACTTGAGTGTGCATTGGATATAATTAAAAAATGGGAGGAAATTTAGAATGAAGATCTTGGAAAAGAATAGTATAATTACAGCTCTTCTATGTTTATTTGTTATTACTGGATTCTTATTTGCACAAACAAAGGATGAATTACAAACAGAATTAGAACAGCTTGTAAAACAAAGGAATGGATATGTTCAACAGATGCAGGAAGCAAAGGATGCAAGTAATTTAGATGCTTATAATGCAGCAAAAGAAAAGTATGATAATATCAGTCAAAAGATTGATGAATTAAAAAATAAAGTATTGGCGTTAGGTAATGAAGAACAAAAGGCTAAGAAGGCAATAAATGATGGCAACGAATTTTTAAGATTAGGACAGTATGACAAGGCTTTAGAAAAATTTGATCAATCTATATCATTGAATTCCCAAAATTCTAAGGCCTATGTGGGTAGAGGAATTGCATTGAAAAAATTAAGGAATTATGAGGAGGCCGAAGCTTCTTTCAAGAAAGCAATAGAATATGATCCAACCTATTCTTCAGCTTATTATAATCTTGCAAAATTTTATTCTGATCTTGATCAGAATGAAAAAGCACTAATAAATTTTCAGAAAGTTGTAGAATATGATTCTACAAATTATAGATCTTATTATCAGATTGGATATATATACGAAAAAAATAAAGATTATAATAAAGCTATTGAAGCCTTTAATATAGCTTTAAAAATAAATCAAAGATATTACTATGCATACAATGCCTTAGGTAAGGTATTGATTGAGTTGGGTAACAATAATAAAGCTATTGAAAATTTAGAAAAAGCTGTTATGATAAAGCAAAATTATTCTGTTGCTCATTATTATTTAGCCAAAGCATATAATAATGTGGGGAGAAGTCAGGAAGCATTAAGTGCAGCAAATGATTGTATTAAATATAATAAAGCATTTGCTAATGCTTATATTGAAATCGGGGAAGCTTATGAAGATTTGGGAGATATATCAAAAGCAATTGAAAATTATCAAAAAGCAGGGAATATGGATGTACGCTTGAAAAAATGGGTGGATTGGAAGATCAATAACTTAAAAAATCAATAATTTAGGTCCCTGCTTATTTATACTTAAACCCATCGTATTTAACTGCGATGGGTTTTATTTATGACGTTGTTGATTAAATTTATTTTTTACAAGATTCAGTAAACCGGATTAAAGATTTTCATTACCTAAATTACCCCAAAAAATTAAATCAACTACGCCATTTATGACAATTTTTTATAAAATTTTAGGAGTAATTATAAATGAGTTTTTCTATTGTTTTTGCTTTGCTTCTTTTAGGAGGCTTGGGTTTAATTTTTGGTATAGGACTTGGTATTGCTTCAAAAATTTTTCATGTTGATAAAGATCCACGAATTGCAAAAATTGAGAAAGCGCTTCCAGGTATTAATTGCGGTGCATGTGGTGCACCGGGATGTTCTGGTTTTGCAGAGGGTGTGGTGGAAGGTAAATATGAAGTAAATGGTTGTATTCCTGGTGGTGAAGCAGTTGCTCAATCTATTGCAGATATTATGGGAAAAGATGCAGGTTCGGTTGTACCAAACATAGCAGTAATACAATGCAGAGGAGGAAATACCAATACTGAGAAAAGAGCACTGTATCAAGGTATTAATGATTGTAGAGCAGCAACATTAATTAATAATGCTGATAATAGTTGCATGTACGGATGTTTAGGATTAGGTAGTTGTGTTGCTGTTTGTCCTTTTGATGCTTTATCAATGGGTGATAATGGTCTTCCTGTGGTTGATGAGGATAAATGTACTGGATGTGGAAAATGTGTAGAAGCTTGTCCACGGAATATTATTACCTTGATTCCCATAACCCAAAAAGTATATCTGGGGTGTGTTTCAAAAGATTTTGGTAAGGCAGTAAAATCTGTATGTAAAGTTGGCTGCATTGGATGTGGATTGTGTGCAAATCCAAAAATTGTTGATAATGAAATAATTACTATGGATGGGAAATTACCTGTAATCCATACTGAAAAAACTAAGGATCTTATCAAGGAATTAGAAAAGGCAGTAGAAAAATGTCCTAATAACTGTTTTGTAGTAAGAGAAGAAATTAATATACAGGAAGAGGAAGAACCTAAAACAGAAAAGGAAGCTATTGTCTCATAATAACAGGTTTTCCTAGTAAGGATATCTTAATTTTAAATATTACTGTTCAACCAAACTAAGATAAAAATCTTCACAAAAACTAATAATCATACTTTTTGGAATATAATATTTTGTTAGAAATTTTTTTGTTTAAAAGATTTCAATGAAATTTTTAAAAGCATAAATCCTGAAAAATTCAGGAAAGCAAGAATTACAAGTGTTTTATAAATTCCTAAAATGGGGATAAAAAAAGCACTGGTAAAAAGAGCTCCTCCTGATGATCCAAAAAGATCCATACAATAGAGGAAACCAGCGGTTTTTATCACCGATCCTTTAAATTTAAAGAACAGATGATTACCAAGTGCAAATTGGAATCCTCCTATAAAACCGCACATTATTAAAATAAAAGTGAAAGGGATAGCTAAAATTTCTGTACTTGTGAAGAATATTTTTAAATCATGGAAAAAAATAATAACTATTCCAAGAATAACAGGAAGAATTATCATAAAGAATTGAATGTTCTGAAAAAGCAGAGGAATTTTTTTATCCCTTATCTTAGGGGAAAAAGAAGCATAACCTCCTAGAGCAAGTCCAACCATATATCCTGCAATTAAGACTGCCAGCATTTGGTACACATATCCATGTAAAATCTGAAAAGTAAGAATTAGAATAAATTCAATTGATATCTCGCTAAATCCAACACCAACAATCGAAAATCCAATACTCCACCTAGAAAGAGAAAAAGGATTGTTTTTTTTGAATAGATAAATCATTAGGATGATAACAATAAAAAATAAAATTATCTGCCACATTTTAATTTGTGAAAAGAAGAGAAATATTTCTTTAAAACCACCCATATAAGCTGTAGACCAGAGAAGTGTGTGGTAATAGTAACCAAGAGGATGCAGGTCGCGATTTATTGCTGCTTCAGAAACTGGGTAAATTTTACTGATAAGATAATCTCTCCGCTCTTTTGAAAGTTGGTAAGGAAGATAGTATTCTCTTACAAATTCTGTTTTTATATTTCTTTCATGAAGACGCTGAACTAATACATCCGGATCAGCGGTAAGATATTTTCTATGTTGGGAGGCAAATATATGTATTGTTTCACCTGGGAGCATGATTATTTCTGGAAATGTTTTTTTTAGGGTCGCATGGATCATACTGAGGTAATCTGAGAGTTCAGATGAAATTACATTTTCAGCCCCCTCTAAGGCAAGTGAAATTATACCATTTTTTTTCAAAATATTTTTAACTTCCTGGAAAAACTCAATGGTATAGAATCTGTTTAATTGGGCAGTGTAAGGATGAGGAAGATTGAGTATGACCAGATCAAACTTCTTGCTTGTTTTTTTGATGAATAACCTGGCATCAATGTTTTTTATTGTTACTCGGTGATTTGATATGATTGCTGATTTACAAGAATCTCCATATTGTAGAGCAAATTTTACAATAGCAGGATCGAGTTCGACATAATGTAGTGTTTTGAGAGAAGGATGTTTAAGAGCCTCCGCAATAGATGCCTGCACATTACCGCTTATTAAAAGGATGTGTTCAGGATTTTTATGCTGAAGCAGAGAGTAGTGAACAGATTCCTCTGCTGTAAGCTGATCTGGTATAGTGAAAAGATGTAGTCCGTTGTGGAAAAGAGATATTTGTTCCCTGCCTCTGGTAACAGCAACATTACCAAAAGGAGTATTGGTGGCCTTAATAAGATTATATCCTTTCCAAAGAAGATGGTCACATAATGATTGGATTTTAGGGGAATAGAGGAATCCGAAAAAAAGGAAAAAGAAAGGAAGTAAGAACATCCACATTATTCGTAATGATTTAATTTGAAAAGGATTGATATTTCCATTATATATTGCTGCAATAAAATTAATTGATGCTAAAAAGATAAGAATCTGAAATGGAGAGACAAACTTAATCAGGAAAAGGCTTGATAGTACACCTCCCAAAGCAGCTCCTACAGCTTCCCAGACATACACCCAGGCTATTGATTTTGAACCTTTTGATTGGATTTTTTCTACCCACTGACATGAGGTTGAATAGAGTAATCCTGATAAGAGACAGAAAGGAGCCAGCACTATTATTGAGATAATAAGCATAGGCAAATATCCAATCATCTCCCCTTGAGTGAATGATAACAAATGTTTACTTAATCTAATAAATAAAAGAAGCAGGGGAAGAAAAAATGTTAATACTATTTGAATTACTGAGATTTTTTTTAAAGGGCGGTTCCTTAAAAAATTTATTTTTGGTAGGAGAATACTACCGATGCCAGTCCAGAAAAGCCAGACCCCGAGCATGGTTCCCAGAGAGAGTTCGTTACCTTGAAAGATTGTTGACATTTCCCGCATAATTAAAATTTGAGTTGTGACAGCAGTGAGACCGATAATTAAAATTGTAAGAGGAATTGATAGATTTAAAGAAAGAAGTTGATATTTTTCAGATTTCATAATAAATTTAAGATAAATTAAACCTAAGAATAAATCAAGAATAAAATGGAAGGAAATTATGCTAAAAATTTATAACACATTAACAAAAACTAAAGAGAAATTTGTTCCTCTCAATCCACCCTTTGTAGGAATATATGTTTGCGGTCCTACTGTCTATGATGATCCCCATCTTGGCCATGCCAAAAGTTATGTATCGTTTGATGTGGTGATACGTTTTTTGAGAGCTTCCGGATACAAGGTAAGGTATGTGCAGAATATTACGGATGTGGGGCATCTTTTAGGTGAAGATGAAGGAGAAGACAGAGTACAGAAAAAAGCCCGCTTAGAAAAACTTGAACCTGTAGAGATCGCTCAGAAATATGAAAGGATTTACTTTAATTACATGGATTTATTGAACTGCCTGAGACCGGATATATCCTGCCGTGCAACCGGCCATATTCCTGAGATGATAGATATAGTAAAAATTCTTCTTGATAAAGGATTTGCCTACCAGACAGATGGAAACGTATACTTTGATATTTCTAAATTTAAAGAGTATGGAAAGCTAACTGGCAGAAAAGTAGAAGAGTTGCTCCACGGTACCCGAGTACAAACAGCTGATGATAAAAGGCATGCAGCAGATTTTGCTCTCTGGAAAAAGGCTGATGATTTACATATTATGAAGTGGAACTCACCCTGGGGGGAGGGGTATCCGGGCTGGCATCTGGAGTGTTCGGTAATGTCCATGAAGTATATTGGCCCTACCCTTGATATTCACGGAGGTGGACTGGATAATCAATTTCCTCACCATGAGTGCGAAATTGCCCAGAGTGAAGCAGCTACAGGAGAACAGTTTGTGCGATACTGGATGCATAATAATATGGTAAGTGTAGAGGATCAGAAAATGAGTAAATCTTTGGGGAATTCAATTACTATTGAGGATTTAATTGAAAATTATGATCCCATGACGGTTAGATTTTTTATTCTGCAGGGTCATTACCGTTCTCCTCAGGTTTTTTCAAAGGAAGCCTTAAATGCAGCTCAGAAAGGATACCAAAGATTACTGAGAAATATTAAAAAAATACGAAATATCGTGGTGACAAAAGATAGATAACTTGAACGGCAAGCAGAATGCAAAGTGTTAAAAGTGCTATTGTTTAAGGATATGGAGAATCATTTTAAGACTGCAGAGGC
>CAYUAG010000037.1:23807-32542 GCA_964442615.1 uncultured bacterium | reverse complement strand
GCCGTTACTTAACAAAATAGGGATTTTTAATAAAGAGGAGGAAAAATTTTTTAAGTTTTTTTTTATTAAAAAGGTCAGGTTTTTAGGGATTTTTTTCTAACTCACTCCCTTGATTTCCCTCTCTTATTAAAAGAAAAGAGAGGGAGAATATTTTTTGATTCAAAGGATGGTTTTGCGACTCGTTACTTTCTAAAATGTTTTTCTAAATTCTTTTTTTTTCTAAAGAGAAGGGATTTAGGGATAAGATTTCACTAGTTCACCGCGAGAGATTTTTAGTTCAAAATGATGGTCTTGACATAATATATGTAAAAAATACTTGACAATTAACTAAATAATTTATATATTTTTACTTATAATATAAGATTATTAAGATTAAATAGGAGAAGTGATTATGAAAACCTTGAAAGAGTTCAAGAAATTTTCCATGGATGAAAAAGTAGATTATATTTATTCCGATATACTTCACCAAAAAGGTCATAATAAAATGATTGATAGTTTACTGATTGGAATAACTGTTATATCAATCATTGTATTTATTCTTTTACTATTTTTAATTGGTCAGATATAATCTTATATTTAATCAATTTATTATTTTTCTTGTACCATAGAATACTTGAATTCTAATACATTGTTGTATTAAATTTCAAAAAAAAATGTAACCTAAATAATTTTGGGTAATAGATAATCTTTATTATTTGTAGACCCTAAGTACTAACTACAAGTTTTTAATATGATTTTATCTTGATATTTTTTATGTGTGGTTCAATTTTGGTTTTTTGGTTAACTTACAAGCCAATACTACATCACATCAACAGGATCAACATCTATAGCAATTCTCACCTTAGGGAATTTTCTTTTTTCCTGATATTGTTTCATTGTATCCCTTACAACCTTTCTAAGAGATTTACCAGAGGGATCCTTGGCTTTACTGCTGCGGAACAGAATTTGGTATCGATAATAATTTTTAACTCGACTAAGGGGACAGATCACCGGACCCAGGGATATAACTGATTTGTTTTTGCAAATGTGCTGAGAGAAAAAATGTGCTGCATTTGCAGTTTCAGCATTATTTCTGGATTTAAACCTCACAATTATGATTCTGCCCCAGGGAGGATATTGAAGTTCCCGGCGTTGTTTGGTTTCGTATTGAAAAAATTTCTGGTAATCATGGTCAACTGCAAATTGCAGTATAGGATTTTCCGGATTCATTGTCTGGATCACAACTTCACCAGGCATACCTTTCCTTCCAGCTCTACCTGCTGCTTGGGTTAACAATTGGAAAGTATTTTCACTAGAACGGAAGTCAGGGAAGTAGAGTCCTGTATCAGCTGATATAATTCCTACCAGATTGACACCTGGAAAGTCATGACCTTTGGCTATCATTTGAGTACCGAAAAGAATATCACTTTTTTTATTTTCAAAATCTGTAATGATTTTGTCATGAGTTCCTTTTTTTCTGGTGGTGTCATGATCCATTCTGGTTATTTTTGATTCAGGATATAATTTTTTAAGTTCTTCTTCTACTCTTTGGGTGCCAATCCCACGATAGGAAATGGTTGTACCTCCACAGGAAGAGCATGAATCAGTTGCTTTTTTCTGGAATCCACAAGTATGGCACATTAATAAATGATTCTTTTGATGATAGGTTAAACTTATATCACAATTAGGACAGGAGTCAATATTTCCGCAGTCTGAACATCGTAAAAAAGTGGAATATCCCCTTCGGTTTTGGAGGAGTATTATTTGATCCCCGTTTTTAAGTCTCTGTAGAATATTTTTTTTCATGACAGGACAGAAAATCCTGGTTTCTCTTTTCATTATAGATTTTTTATGGTCGATAAGAGTAACTTTTGGTAGAGGCAGGTCATTAATGCGGTGGTTCAGAGAACAGAGAGAGTATTTGCCATTTAAAGCATTTTGATATGATTCCAGACTTGGAGTGGCTGAACCGAGTACCACAACACAATTGTTTATTTTTGCCCTGACTATGGCTGTGTCTCTGGCATGGTATCGAGGGGCAGGATTTATTTGTTTATAGGATGAGTCATGCTCTTCATCAATAATAATGATACCAAGATTTTTAAGAGGAGAGAAGAGGGCTGATCGGGGTCCAATAGTAATTTTGTAGGTGCCATCTTTGATTTTTCGCCAGGTATCATATCTTTCTCCTGCAGACATACGGCTGTGAAGTACTGCAACTTCATTACCAAAAACACTCCTGTATCTTTGTACTGCCTGAGGAGTTAAAGAAATTTCAGGAATAAGTACAAGAGCTGTACCACCCTTTTTGAATACAAATCTAATAGCTTCAATATATACTTGGGTTTTACCACTTGATGTGATTCCATGCAGTAAAATGGTATGAAAGTGATTTTTAACAATCTCGTCTTTAATTATTTTTAAAGCATTTTCCTGTTGATGTGTAAGTTTAATGTGTTTGGGTGGCTTAATTTTTACATTTCTATAAGGATCTCTTATTATCTCTGATTTTTGAAAAGTTATTAAACCTTTATCTTTTAAACGGTTTAAAATACTTGCATACTCCTTAATTTTTTTTCTTTTAACTCCCTTTTTATGAGTAGAAAGTAATTTGAGTACCCTGGCTTGAGCAGGGGCTTTCTTTTTTATATCAGATATTTCTTCTGGATTAATTTTTTTGGTAAGATGAATGGTTTTTTCATATTGGATTTTAACCTTTGCTCCCTCAAGTTTCTGCTCTGTTTTAATCAAACCAAGATTTTCAAGTTTTTTTATACTAAGGCTAATTCCGGTTGAATTTAGTTTTTTTCTTAGATAGGACAAAGAAATTTCCTGTTTTACATTTAAAAGATCTAAAATTTTTTTTTGTATTTCTGAAAGCAGTTCAGGTTCATAGTATTGTATTGCTGTTCTTTGCATGGATAATTTATATTTTTTAAGAATTCCTGGAGGGAGAGCAGTTTTTACAACCATACCCCAGGGTGCTAAATAGTATGAGGATATCCATTTTGTGAGTTTGTTTATATCTTGGGTTAAAAGAGGTTCAGAATCAATAATATCAACAATCTCTCGAATATTTTTTAGTCCGGGTTTTGAAGTAAAATTTTCAATTATACCACTAACAAGTCTGTTTCCAAGTGGTACCAGTACTCTTTGTCCTTTTTGAAGTTCATCTTTAAATTTTTCTGGGACTTTATAAGTAAATTTTTGATAGGGAGGATGAGGAAAGACAATATTTACCCATCTATGTGTATTATTAGAAGCCATAAATTTAATATAGTAAACTGAGATAAAAAAATCATCATCTTTTTCTTGAAAAATTCTTGAATATATAGTACATTAAATAATAATTTGAAAAAGTTAAAATGGAGTAATTATTGTGAGAAAAAAAGTATTACTTATTTTTATGATATTTATAGTTGGCTTGATTGCAGTAAGTTGTGGCCACCTGAATCTAATTATCTCGAATAATATGGAACAAAAACAAAAGCCAGACCAAAGTGCCATTAATCAATTTATTGATGGAGTAATATTAGATTTACAAGAAAATTATGCGGGTGCCCTTTTAGCGTATCAAGAAGCTTTGCTTTATGATTCTACTTCTGCTGAGATTAATCTAGCCATTGCAAGAGATTATCTTTTTTTAGGAAGAGAAGAGAGCGGCAAGAAATTTTTGGAAAGAACTTTTAAGTTGAATCCTAATAATATCGAAGCATTGGAGCTCATGTCAAAAGTACTGATTCGACAGAATAAATTAAATGAGGCCAAGGAGTATCTGGAAAAAATTATTTCCCTGGACACGACTCATATTGAAACCTTATATAATCTTGCTTTAATTTATTTACAAAACAGAGAAACAAATAAAGCAATAGAAGTTTATAATCGAATTCTTAAAATCAATGAGTCTCCAGAACCTGAGATTCTTCTCCGTGTGGGTGATCTGTATTTTGAATTAGGAAAATATAAAAAAGCAGAGGAAGCTTTTTATAGATTCAATAAAATTAATCCATTTGATGGCCATGGATATTATGGATTAGGTTTGATTAGAGAAGCATTAAAGGATACAACTAGGGCGATTGCAAACTATAAAAAAGCACTCTCCCTTTCCCCAGGATTGGATCAGGTAACTGAAAGATTAGGGGTGTTATTTCAAAGACAGGAAAATTTTAAAGAGGGAATAGAATTTTTTATAGAACAAATACAAAAAGATTCCAACCTAATTCAGAATTGGTTTGCACTGGGTGATATCTTTCAGCAAAATGGAGATACATTAAAGGCAATTGAGACCTATGAAGGGATGAAAAAATTATTCCCTGATGATATGCGGGCACGAGTAGCAATAGGAAGATTATATCTTGATAAAAAAGATCATAAAGCTGCCTTAAATGAGTTTAAAAAAATACAGGAAAAAGATCCGGAAGAATATTCTGGCTGGCTTTGGCAAGGGATTACTTTAATTCAAATGGATAGTTTAGATTCCGCCGTAGAAAATTTACAAAAAGCCTTAGAACTCTCTCCAAATAATCCTTTGGGTAACTATTATTTGGGAGTATTGTATATACAACAGGAACGTCCAGCAGAGGCAATTCCCTATCTTAAAAATACCTTGATTTTTAATTCCAATTGGATACCAGCTTTAATTTCTCTGGCAAATTCCTATGAGAGTATTCAGCAGTACTCAATTGCTGACAGTCTGTATAAACGTATACTTAAAATTGATCCTGATAATGCCACAGTACTGAATAACTATGGGTATAGCCTTTCAATTAGAGGAGATCAGCTTGACAAAGCCCTTAGTATGGCAAAAAAAGCAATTAAAATAAGTCCAGAAAATGGTTCGTTTCTTGATACAATGGGCTGGATTCTTTTTAAAAAAGGTTGTTATCAAGAAGCCTTAGATTATTTAGAAAAAGCTTTTTCTAAGCGAAACAATAGTGCTGAAGTAGCAGATCATCTTGGAGATGTTTACAAGAAACTGGGGATGAATGCAAAAGCAAAAATAAGCTGGGAAAAAGCCCTGGAATTGGATCCGAATAATTCAATCATTAGAAATAAATTAAATCAAATCATGGAGTAACCTTATGAAGATAATAAGGGCATGCTCTTATGTATGGTTCAGTATCATTATTCTTTTTTTTATAAATTGTGGAGTACCCTTTTTATCTTCCAAATTTACTCCTGTTGTCTCATCTCATAAACTATTAAAAAAAATTCACCAGAACGCTCGGGTATTAACAAGTTTTCAGGGTAGAGCAAAGTTACGAATGATTTCTGATGAATTTTTATTCAAAGGTAATATTAGTATCAGCATGAAAAAACCTGATTCTTTATGGATGAAGTTTGAGGGACCAATGGGAGTAGATATAGCTTCTGTACGGGTAGGAGGAAGAGAGATGCAGTATTATATCCCTTCCCAGAAAATTTTATATAAAGGATCAGTTGAACGTTTAAGGGAGTTAAATTTACTTCCCTGGAATGTTGAGGTTTCAAATGTTATCCAGTCCTTTCTTGGTCTTATAGATCCTCCTTATGAAATGCTTGATTCAACAGTTGTTTATTCTTCAGAAGAGGAAGCATATCTTTTATCCCTCAATTCTGAGGAAAAAATTTGGATAAAACCCAGAGGCCCGGTAATCAGTAGATGGGAAAGAAGAGATTTTGATGGAAAACCTTTATGGGTTTGGGAAGGTGAAATGTTTTATAAGAGAGGTGGGCTATTTCTTCCAAAATTTATTCAGATAACTCAATATAATCCCAGACAGCGGATTACTTTTTATTATGAGATAATGGATATAAATCATAAACTACCGGAAAATTGGTGTGCTCTAAAAATTCCGGAAGGAGTAGAAGAAGTTGAGCTTTAAAGAAAAAGAAGGAATAAAAGAATCAAACAATCTTTCAATAGTAATTCCTGTTTTTAATGAAGAAGAGTCCTTAAAGAAACTCTATTCCGAGATTTGCGAAGTATGTGAAGATAATACCATTGAATTTGAAATTATTTTTGTAGATGATGGTTCAACTGATAGATCTTTTATAGTTATGCAAGATATCCATAGGAATGATGGAAGAGTAAAAGCACTTAAATTTAGAAACAATATCGGTAAAGCAGAAGCACTTGCAGCAGGATTTTCTGTCTCAAAGGGAGACTTTATTGTAACCATGGATGGTGATTTACAGGATGATCCTGCAGAAATACCCTCTTTAATTAATAAGCTTAAACAAGGATATGATCTTGTTTCCGGATGGAAGAAAAAAAGAAAGGACTCATTATCAAAACGTATTCCTTCTTTTATATATAATAAATTTACCTCAATTTTATCAGGAATTCCTATACATGATTTTAATTGTGGACTTAAGATTTATCGCAGGGAAGTTATTGAGAATTTGAGATTATATGGAGAATTACATCGTTTTATTCCTGTGTTAGCTAAATGGGAAGGTTTTGATATTGGAGAAATAACGGTGCATCATCGAAAGAGAGAGTATGGGAAAACAAAATATGGATTCAGCCGTTTTTTTAAAGGACTGTTCGATTTTATTACAGTTCTGTTTCTAACAAAATATATGAAAAGACCTTTACATTTTTTTGGGATCATTGGTATGTTAACCTCAATCACCGGTGCTGCAATTATTATCTATCTTGTTATTCTAAAATTAAAGAAAATATCATATCTTAGTAATAGACCTTTATTATTCATTGGAGTTATGCTTTTAATTATAGGAATTCAATTTATCTCTATAGGGTTGATTGGAGAAATGATCACCAGAACCCACAGCCAGGAAAATAGCTTTCCCATAAGTAAAAGATTGGGTGTCTAAGGTGCGTATAGTTCTGATTGGAACTGCATTTCCTTTGCGAGGTGGGATAGCGCATTATATTGCTCTCCTCTATAAAAATTTAAAGAAAAAGGGACATACAGTAAAAGTCCTTTCTTTTAAAAGACAGTATCCCAGTATTTTTTTTCCAGGTAAAACACAGAAAGATGAGGGTAAGGAGCTTATATCTATCGAATCTACTCCTTTGTTGGATTCAGTTGATCCTTTAACCTGGATCAAGGCTTTTTTTTGGCTGAAAAAGGTTCATCCTAAATTACTGATATTTAAATATTGGATGCCATTTTTTGCCCCTTGTTATGCAGTTATTGCTTTTTTTTCCAAAACCTTTTTACATACTAAAACCCTCTATATCCTTGATAATGTTATACCTCATGAGAGAAGAAGGGGAGATAGAATTTTATCAACTATTGGATTGAAATTTATTGATTTTTTTATTGTTCAATCAAAATCTGTATTAAGGGATCTTTTAGAATTTCGTCCTGAATCAGTGTATAAAGAAGTACCACATCCAGTATATGACATTTTTCCCCCTTCATTATCAAAAAAGGAGGCAAAAAAAATATTGGGTATTTCTGATGATCGTGTAATCCTTTATTTTGGATTTATACGTAACTATAAAGGACTTACATTTTTAATAAAAGCAATGCCATTAATACTTGATGCTTTAAAAGTGAAACTTTTAATCTGTGGTGAATTTTATGAAGGAAGAGAAGAGACACTTAAACTGATTAAAGAACTGAAAATAAAAGATCAGGTGATTGTATATGATAGATTCATCTCCAATGAGGAGGTTGGTAACTATTTTTGTGCTTCAGATCTGGTTGTACTTCCTTATGTAACAGCAACCCAAAGCGGTATCGTACAAATTGCTTATCATTATGATAAACCGGTTGTGGTTACATCTGTGGGGGGATTACCTGAAGTTGTTAAAAACGAGAAATGTGGTTTTGTTGTTAGTCCGAAAGATTCAGAGGCTATTGCTGATAGTGTAAAGAGGTTTTACCGAGAGGATAGAGAAACTATGTTTGTGAAGAATGTAAAGACTGAAAAACTTAAATATTCTTGGGACAGAATGACTGAAGCTATTGAAGATTTTATGCTGTATTCAAGTTATTAAGGTATCTGTGATTCAAGGATTTACTTTTTATTAACAAATTAAAAAGATTACGAGGAATAATTGGTAAAGTCAATTATATTTTGTTCTTAGTCATGGATGGAAAAGAATAAAAATTAGAATTAAAGATACGAAAACCAGCAGAGAATATAAAATTATAAATTATATTTTAAAGGTAGGATTTTTGAAGGGTCTCTGCTGGTTTTCATTATTAGTATGTCACGTACTATTATATTAAATAATAAAAAAAAATTGGAAATTGTCAAGTAAAATTTAACAAAATTTTAATTTTTTTTATATTGATACAAGGGATGCAGTGTTGGAATACAAACCTATAAAAAAGAGAGAAGCACATATGATGAGGAGAAGTGGAATTATTCGTAAGTTATTTTACCTGATAACAGGAATTGTTTTTCTGCGGGAATGGTATATTAAAAGAGCTGTTACCAAGATTTATTTAGATAAAAAGTATTTTGATGAAATATTGGATGCTGGTTCTGGATTTGGTCAGTATTGTTATTTCTGTAAGAAGAGGTTTCCAGAAGCTGAGATTTTAGGTATAGATATAAATCAGAACTATGTGGATGACTGCAATTATTTTGTTAAAAAAGCAGGTATTAAAAGAGTAAGATTTGAAAAAAGTGATTTAACCACAATTGATTATTCAGATAAATTTGATTTGATATTATCAATTGATGTGCTGGAGCATATAAAAGATGACATCAGACTTTTATCTTTATTTAACAGAGCAGTTAAACCTGAAGGTTTTGTTATTATCTCTACTCCCACACTTTAAAGAAAACAT